>NZ_JBFRGL010000011.1:0-115917 GCF_052115325.1 Arthrobacter sp. 2RAF22
AACCAAGGCACCACCGGAACCGACAACGGCACCCTGCTCTGCAGCCACCACCACCACGTCATCCACAAAGAACACTGGACCATCACCCTGGACAACGGCACCGCATGGTTCAAACCACCACCCCACCTCGACCCCCGCCAAACACCCCGACGCAACCACCACTTCAGACCCACCCGGACTTAAACCCGCCCACGCAGGAAATACGCCGGACCCAGTCCGCCAAAATCCGTTGACATGTGACCAAATGGTCACCTATTCTGAATGCATGGACGCCGTCTTCAAGGCACTTTCCGACCCCACCCGCAGGGATCTGCTCGACGAGCTGTTCCGCGAGGACGGGCAGACACTCAGCGCGCTTGAAGCACGGTTCGACATGACCCGTTTCGGGATCATGAAGCACCTCAAGATCCTTGAGGAAGCCGGGCTGGTTGTGACCCGCCGTCGTGGTCGCGAAAAGCTCCACTACCTGAATCCGGTACCCATCAGGCTCGTCCACGACCGCTGGGTGAGCAAATATGCAGAACCATGGGCCGCTGCGTTGAGCGACCTCAAGACCAGATTGGAAAGTCCCGTGGAAAAGATCTTCGAAATCTACATCAAGACCACTCCGGAGCGGCTCTGGGAAGCCATCACGGACAGCGACACCCGCAGCAAGTACCAGTTCGGCAACACCCACACTGCCGACTGGACGCCGGGCGGCCACTACGAGATGCACAATCCCAAGGCGAACGGAATGGTCCTGGGCGAAGGCGAAAACGTGGAAGTCGATCCCCCGCGCCGGCTCGTCCAGACCATGCGCGCGCTCTGGGGTGAAGACGTCAAAGCCGAGGGCACATCACGCGTCACGTGGGAGATCGAACCGGTCGGCGATTCCTGCCACCTGACCGTCACCCACAGCGACCTCCGCGAAGGCGGCAACGACCAGATCTACGGCGGTTGGCCGATGATCCTCTCCGGCCTCAAGACCTGGCTGGAGACCGGCGAAGTCCTGACGACTCCCGGTTCATTGATGTATTCGTGAGGCTCGACGGCGGCGCGACCCGCCGCTTTAGGCCCTGGCAGCGGGGACGAGGGCCGCGTTGAGGTACTCCAGGTGCGCCAGCGTCGGGGCAGTAACGTTCGCCGCGTACTCCGGGTGCTTGGTGAGGAACTTCTTGATGAAAGGGCACACCGGCACGATCCCGAGTCTCTCGCTCATGGTCTCGTTCAGGGCCACTTCGGCGAGCCTGCCCGCAAGCCCTTGTCCACCGAACTCCTCGTTGATCACGGTGTGGTAGAAGATCCGCTGCGGGGACCCGCCGTCGTCGTACGCCTTGTACGCGGCCTTCCCGATTACATGGCCGTCAACGAGCACCTCAAAGCGTTCGCGGTCAACGTTGTGGCGGAAAGTGGCATCGGTCATCGCTAGCTCCTCGGTTAGGTTCTGTTGACCTACCCTAACCTCGGAGCCTGGGCGCTTGTTCCCGCGTTTTCTCCAAGTCGCATGTGGACTTGGAGAAAACGTGGGAGAACCGGCTAAGCCGTGACGATGTCGCGTGTGGCGTGGTCGTACGTGAAGGTGACCTTGCCGCCGTCGTGCTTTAGCTCGTGGTTGGCACCGTCACGTGCGCCGAACGCGCCGTAGTTCTCGTCCCACGATCGGTTCAGCGCGATCTTGTACGTGTAGAAACCGGCAGGCAACGTGGCGGCGAGGGTCCACACCTTGCGACGGGCGTTGAACTTCATCTGCACCTCGTCGTATTGCGGAGCCCAGTCCTCAGGCGCGCCGAGAATCGTGTTGAAGTCACCAGCGATCGCGACGGCGGACGGCTGCTCGAGCTTCTCGACGGCGGCAGCCGCTTTGGGTGCTGCAGCTTTCTTGGGCGTTGCCTTGGCGGCGGGGGCCTTCGTTGCTGCAGCTTTGGCAGCAGGTGCCTTTTCCACTGCGGGAGCCTTCTTGGCCGCGGTCTTCCTGGCGGGAGCCTTCTTGACGGGAGCCGTGGGAAGCGGGGTATCTGCCGGGACGGGGATGCCCTCAGTCAGCGCCGTGACGAACTCGTCCGGCTTGGCGAAAGCGACCGTGGCACGCAGGCCGTCGTCGGTGATGGTCCAGCCTGAACGGCCCTTGACGAGCCAGCCGGCCTTGACCAGCTTCGCGGTCTCCGTCGTCAGGCTCTTATGGCCGCGCGGAATGCCTCCACTGAGCAGCTCACTCTCACGCTCATCCAGCGGGACACGGACAATCGCTTCTGCCAGGATCTCGCCGGCATTCAACGACTTCTCGGACCACGTTCCCTCAGCCAAGACGTCCAGGACGGTCTTGAGACGGGCACTGCTTTTTTCGACGGTGGACTTGGCCACTGGGTCTCCTTCAACGGCGAACATTCCTTCAGCAGTCTGCCAATGTTCTGTAAATTCTGGCGACTGTTCTTGGTAAACACCGTGTGTCGTGACCCACTATTACGCCCAAACGCCGGCAAGTGATGGGCGGCTCTCGGGTACCGGCCGGTAGCTGGCGCTTGGGGTACCCTCGAGGGCCTCCGGAGAGCCCCGGCTAGAATCCGCTTCCTTCCGAGCGGCGCCGTGTGCGCCGATATCCACAACCTTGCTCCTCGGCGGGCATATCCCCTCAGGAATCGGCTAGCTTAAACCCCATGGGGAAAAAGCCTATGCAAGACGAAAACGAGCAATGGACTGCCCGCGACGAGGCACTTTGGACCACCGCGGAATTGGCAGTCCTCACGATGCGCGGCCAGTTGGGGCAACGTCAGCACCTTCCAGTACCGTTCGCCCTTCGGCTGGGCGGACCCGAGGAGAGGATCGTTGCACATGGAGGGTTTCAGCTGCTCTCCTGGCATGCACCCGGTGACGGTAGTTACGCCCACAGCCACGGAATGATGGTTGCCACCGGAAGAGGTGGACTGGCCATGATGGCCGGTTTCGCCGCCGCGCAGGCTATTGGCAACGCATCACGACGCCGGCAGGCAGCTGAAATGGCCCAGCCGCGTTGGGTTCCAATCGACCACGGGACGGTCGCCGTGAGCAACTTTGGGTTTTACCTTCACTCCCCCACTGGCATCCATGCCTGGAACTGGCACAGCATCCATATGGCCTCATTGGTGGGTCCAGGGCAGCTCAGCATCGACGGAGTTTCGGAGAATGGCCCGATCAAGTGGATCCTTCACTCTGATTGGGCCGAACTCGTCTTCATGCTCTGGGCGTCCGTCTGTAATCCGACCCATCCCCAGATGACCGACCGGACATGGCTCCCCCAGGATTGGATGACCAAAGCCATGGTGCATGCAATGAGCAATCAAGGCTATCCAACTCACTTCGCGTTTCAGGAAGTGGTCCGGGAACTTCGATAGGGCTGGTGGGCCGACAGCGAGGGCTTAGCTCCGCGCAGCGCGGTGATCGACCCGCGACCGACTAATTGATGGCAGCCTTCTCCCACTCCGAAACCTCGGCCAGCAGCTCAGCCTTCCGGGCCTCGTCCGCGAACGACGAACGCACCGAGTTCGCGGCCAGGCGTGCCCGGTCCGCAATGGACAACCGGTGCACGGCGACAAGCTGCTCGAAGTTGTCGTCCACATAGCCGCCAAAGTACGCGGGATCGTCCGAGTTCACGCTGACATTCAGCCCGGCTGCCAACATCGCAGGCAAAGGGTGATCAGCCAAGGTGTCCACCGCGCGCAGCCGGACGTTGGACAAGGGACACACGGTCAACGGAATCTGGCCTGCCACCAACCGTTCCACCAGAGCCGTATCTTCCATGCAACGGATGCCGTGGTCGATCCTCTCCGCGCCGAGCAGATCGAGGGCCTCGTAAATATACGAAGCCGGGCCTTCCTCGCCCGCGTGCGCGATCCGTCGCAGTCCGGCCTCCGCCGCGCGGCGGTATAGTCGCTCGAACTTCGACGGCGGATTGCCCACCTCAGCCGAGTCCAGGCCGATGCCGGCAATCGGCGCCTTCATGGTTAGAAGCTGCTCCAAAACCTCCAGCGCAGATTCCTCGGACATGTCCCTCAAGAACGCGGCAATCAGGAGCGTCGAGACGCCGAAGTCCTCTACCGACGTCGCGAGCGCGGACGCCACACCGTTCACGCACGTCTCGAGGGCCACGCCGCGCGAGATGTGCGCCTGCGGATCCATCATGACCTCGACGTGCCGCACGCCACCGGCCGCGGCACGTGCCAAATAGGCCCTGGTCATGTCCGCGAAATCCTGCTCGGTGCGCAACACGGCCATGTTGGCGTAGTACAGATCAAGGAATGACTGCAGATCCGTGAACTCGTACCTTGCGCGCAGCTCGTCCAAATCCGCGTACGGAAGCTCAATCCCGTTCCGTTCCGCGAGCGCGAAAATCAGCTCGGGCTGAAGCGTCCCTTCGATGTGTAGGTGCAGTTCGGCAACCGGAGGTGCCGCCGTCGTCGATTCGCCAAAAGTTTCCACTCGACAAGACTAGGACGAATACTGGACGCGCCCCATCTGAGCGCCCGGCAAACAGCGATCAAAGGGCGCCAATAACACGAGCGAGGGGAAGGCCACACCGCGTCAACTTGGATCTACGCCGTTCGGCCCCCAAACTGAAAGGATGCAGACCTTCCTCCCGTTCCCCGATTTCAAGCAAAGTGCTGCCGTCTTGGACACCGCAAGGCTTGGCAAGCAGCGTGTCGAAGCACTGCAGATCCTTCGCGCACTGGTGATCCCCGAGTTCGGCCGGCCCTCCCACCCCGCTATCCGCATGTGGATGGGCTACGTTCCCGCGCTCACCCTCTACGGCCTGGCCATGGTGGACGAATGGGTCGCCCGCGGCAATCCGGACAACACCCGCGCCAGCATCACCGAGTTCGCACCCCAGGCAGCCCACCCGGACTACGCCTCCAAGATTCCGATGCCGCCGTGGCTGGGCGACGCCGATTTCCACCTGAGCCACCGCTCCAAGCTGCTCCAAAAGGAGCCCCGCTTCTACGCCGAGCTCTTCCCGGACACTCCGAACGACCTCGAGTACCTCTGGCCCGAGCCCAGCCACGAGTTCATCCCCGAAGACCCCTACGACGACTTCATCTGGGTGCTTCGCGCTCCGGTGGGCGACGTCGAACCCGAGAAGATCGACAAGGTGGGGATGCCGGCAGCAGGCAAGGCGAAGGCCGCGAACAGTGAGGGCGACGGCTACCAATTCGTTTATGCCTCGGAAACGTCCCGCCGTCCGGGCAAGACCGCCCGCAAGGCCCCGAAGCAGCTGGTGAAGAAGCCCACGCGCAATCGCCAGCGCCAAGATGAGGCCTTCCGGACGCTCCCCGGCAACACGCCAGTTCTCGTCCCCATCGAGGGCGGCGCCAAGTTCGCCTTGGGGAAGATCCATGGCCGCCCCATCACTTTGGAAGACGGCCGTTTCGGCCGCAACTTCGAGGTCACCAAGATCATCGACCGCACGGACTTCGACTACCCCGCGTTGCTGCAGGATCCTCGGGCGTTCTTCCCGATCCCGGCACCCTAGCCCGGCACAAGGGGACTCATGGATTTCCAGCAAATCATCGAGGCTGTCGGCCGATACATGGACTTTGCGGGAGTCGCGGTGATGGTTGTAGGCGCCATCGCGTCGATCCCCCTTGCCCTGCGCGGCTACAAGCCCAAGCGCCTGCCGGCGAGCTCGGCGCCGCTTTCGGTGTACCGCTCCTACAGGCAGCTCCTGGGACGCTCCATCCTGCTAGGCCTCGAATTTCTGGTGGCCGCGGACATCATTCGTACAGTCGCAGTCACCCCCACCTTTGAGAGCGTGGGGGTCCTGGCGGTCATCGTGCTGATCCGGACGTTCTTGAGCTTCTCCATCGAGCTTGAGATTACCGGGCGTTGGCCGTGGCAGAAGGCTCCCGCTCCCTCCCCGGACTCCGGAGCCCATCCGACATCACCGGCTTCGTGACACACGAGTAGGCGCCGGAGAAGCTACTTCCCCAACCGTGCCGCTCTTGCTTGGGACGAATGAGAACAGTTTCATCGGAGATGCCCGCTTGGCCCTTTGGTGAATACTCTGGTTCCCGATGAGTGCCAGCTCAGGCCATCCCTAACGCAACTAACTCGCAGTAGGTGTCGTTCTCAAGCCTCAAAGCGACAACAAATGCGAGTTAGTTGGGCGCCTCACCCCACCGTGCCCAGTCCTCTGGCCGCACCGAGGGCCGCCCGAGAAGGTAGCCCTGCCCGGCGGTCATGCCGAGCTCCGCCACCGCGCTCAACTCAGCTTCGGTTTCGATCCCCTCGGCGACCAAAGCTGCCCCGATTTCCTTCGCGAAGCCGACCATGGCCGCCCCCAAGGCCCGTTGGCCCGGGTCAGTATCGATGCCAGCAATGATTTCCCTGTCCAGCTTGATCACATCAGGCTTGAGCAACAGGACGTGGCGCATGGAAGCAAAACCCGCACCGGCGTCATCAACTGCGATCCTTAAGCCGCGGCAGCGCAAAGGTGCAAGTGCCGCTGCGAGGGGACCATAGTCAACAACGTGGTGGCGTTCCGTCACCTCGAGCACGATCCGGCTGGTCGATATTCCAGAGTGCTCGAGAGTATCGGAGAGTCTCGCGTCCAGGCATGCCCGGGGTGAGAGATTCACGGAAACCGACAACGAGAGTGGCAGCCCCTTCGCAGCCGCAAGTGCGGTCTCGAGGGCAAGAATCTCAAGCTCAACGTCCAGTTCGACAGCCGTAGCCTCAGCGAACATCACCTCCGGGGAAATATCCGGAGAGCCCGGGAACCGGGTCAAGGCTTCAGCCCCAACGATTGAATCTGATTCCAGGGAGCGGATGGGTTGGAATGCCGTCATCAAGGAACGCCCGGCGAGCACCGCCTCGACCCGGCTCCTGATCTCACCGGTAGCCAGCGTGTCCGCCCTCCCGGGGTCAAGCGCCCTGCTGGTTCCTTCGAAACCAGCAGGGCGTCCCGCGGCGTCGCGAAGCGTTCTTCCGGACACCTCCACCAGAACCCTGCTGCCGTCCTTGTGGCGGCACACGGCGTGAAGTCCGGACCAGCCCGCGGCAGCGTCCTCGGTGGAAGCCCTTCCTTGCAGGGCGTCGGCCAGATCATCAGGGTCAATGATCAGCCGGAAATGCCTGCCTAGTAATTCTGAAGGCTCGTATCCGGTCAACTCCACGCCCGCCGGGCTGGAGAAGGTGAAGCGCCCGTCAGGTCCTATGGCCCACAACCACTCCCGGCTGGTGGTCAGCACCGTATCCATCAAGCGCGTGGTCCGGGACGCTTCAGCCCGCTCCCGGAGCTGCTGGCGTACCAAGGAAAACGATGCGAAAACCACAAGCGGCACCACGAGCAACGAAAAAACGTCCGCAATCCAGACCGGCCATCCCCAGGCCTCCCAAGAGTCATCGCCGAAGAGGTACGGCAGGCCCACCGCCAAGGCAACACACAACTCCATGGCGAAGATGGCGTACAACCACCATCGAGGCCTGAACGTCCGTGTCCTCTTCCTTTGCCCGCGCGTTCGAAACATGGCCCCCCCTGGCACAGGCTAACGCTTCTGATCTCCTACATGATGCCACTCATGCTTCAGGAATCGGCAGCATTGCTTCGAAATCACCGCAGGGGATAGGCGGCCGTGGCTACTTCCCCAGCCCGGCCCGGCGCAACGCTTCCGCCATGGCCGTGTTGACCGGCGCTTGAGGAGCCGCCTTCGCGGGGGCCGCCTTCGCCGGGGCCCCCTTCGCGCCCTGTCCGGCCTGCGGTGCCGGACGCCGCTCGCCGCGCTCGCCACCACGCGGGCCGCGGTCACGCCCGCCGCCCCGGGCACCGGAGCCACCGCGCGAACCGGAGTCACCTGGGGTGCCGGGTTCGTCGTCGAGCCTCAGAGTCAGCGAAATCCGCTTCCGCTCCGGGTCTGCCTCAAGGACCTTCACGCGGACGACCTGTCCGGACTTCACGATCTCCCGGGGATCGGACACGAACTTGTTGGCCAGCGCGGACACGTGGACCAGGCCGTCCTGGTGCACTCCGACATCCACGAAAGCCCCGAACGCCGCCACATTGGTGACCGTGCCTTCCAGGATCATGCCGGGTTTGAGGTCGGAAATCTTCTCGATGCCCTCGGAGAACGTCGCTGCAGCGAAGGCCGGGCGGGGGTCGCGGCCCGGCTTCTCGAGCTCGGACATGATGTCGCGCACGGTGGGCAGGCCGAACGTCCCATCCACGAACACCTGGGGATCGAGCGATGACACGGCAGCTCCACGCGCGGCGGCCACGATCTTCCGGGCCACCGAATACGCTTCCGGGTGGACGCTGGACGCGTCGAGCGGTTCCGCTCCCCCGGTGATCCGCAGGAAGCCCGCACACTGCTCAAATGCTTTCGCACCCAGCCGCGGCACCTTCTTGAGGTCGGCCCGCTTGGCAAAGGGGCCGTTCTCATTGCGGTACGCAACGATGTTCTCGCTCAGGAGCGGCCCGACGCCGGCCACCCGGGCCAGCAGCGCGGGCGACGCCGTGTTCACGTCCACGCCCACCGCATTCACGCAGTCTTCGACGACGGCGTCCAACGAACGGTCCAGCTTCGCCGCCGTGACATCGTGCTGGTACTGACCCACACCGATCGACTTCGGCTCGATCTTCACCAATTCGGCCAGCGGATCCTGCAAACGTCGTGCGATGGAAACGGCCCCGCGCAGGGACACGTCCATGCCCGGCAGTTCCGCGGCCGCGAGCGCGGATGCCGAGTACACCGAGGCGCCCGCCTCGGACACCACGAGCTTCTGCAACGTGGGACCGCCGGACGCAGCCAGCGACTTGATGAGCTGCACCGCGAGCTTGTCCGTCTCGCGCGACGCCGTGCCGTTGCCGATCGCCACGAGTTCGACGCCGTGCTGCCGCGCCAAGCGCTCCAGCGTCACCAAGGCCTCGTCCCACTTCTTGGCCGGGGCGTGCGGATAGATGGTATCGGTGGCGACGACCTTGCCGGTACCATCGACGACGGCCACCTTCACGCCCGTACGCAGTCCCGGGTCCAGGCCCAGCGTTGCGCGGTTTCCGGCCGGGGCTGCAAGGAGCACATCGCGCAGGTTAGCGGCGAAGACCCGCACGGCTTCATCCTCGGCTTGAGCGAACATGCGGCCGCGCAAGTCGTTGCTCAAACGGTCCAGGATCCGCGAGCGCCAGGCGATCTGTGCCGTCTGCACAAGCCACGCATCGGCGGCCCGGCCACGCTCGGCGACCCCGAGGCACTTGGCCACAGCGTTCTCGTAGCGGCCGCGAGCGGCGGCCAGGGCGTCGTCGTCGGCTGGTTCTGCCTCGGCGAGATCAAGCTCCAGGACGCCGTCGTTCTCGCCACGCAATAGCGCGAGTACGCGGTGGCCGGGCATGCCGGAAGGCACTTGGGAGAACTCGAAGTAGTCCTTGAACTTCTGCCCCTCGAGTTCCTTTCCCTTCTTCACACGCGAAACCATCCGCCCTTGAGTCCACAAGCGCTCGCGCAGCGCTTCGGCGAGATCGGGATCTTGGGAGACCCGCTCCACGAGGATCGAGCGCGCACCGGCGAGCGCCGCGGAGGCGTCGTCGATGGAGTGCTCGGCGTTGAGGTACTTCGCGGCCTCGCGCTCAGGTTCGAGCTGCGGGTTCGCGAGAAGCGCCTCGGCAAGCGGCTCGAGGCCGGCCTCGCGGGCGATCTGCGCTTTGGTGCGGCGCTTGGACTTGAAGGGAAGGTAGATGTCTTCCAGCCGCGACTTGGTGTCCGCCCCGACGACGGCGGCCTCCAGTTCGGGAGTCAGCTTGCCTTGGGCGGCGATCGCCTCAAGCACCGTTCGACGGCGGTCCTCCAGGTCCCGCAGGTACCGGAGCCGTTCCTCGAGCTCGCGCAACTGGGTGTCATCGAGCGTCCCGGTGACTTCCTTGCGGTACCGGGCGATGAAGGGGACGGTGGATCCGGCGTCGAGCAAGTCAACCGCGGCCTTGACCTGCCAGGCCTTCACACCGAGCTCTTCGGCGATCAGTGCGTAGATGGCGGCGTCTGCCGACTGGGGCTGTGCTGACGGGCTTTGGGGAAGATGGGTCACCATGACATTTTGCCTTACGGGGTTCGCCGTGGCTAAAGACGGAGCGGAGTACCGCACACGGAAGCGCCACGGCCGGCGGGCCGTGACGCTTGATGGGTGCGAAAGTTGCGGTTAGCCCAGTTGCGCCATGGGGGTCTTGGCGGAGATGTGCTCCACCAATTCGCCTACGCGCTCCTCGGTGTAGTTGCGGGCGATGTCGCCCTGGCTGATGATGCCCACCAACTTGTGGTCGGTGATGACCGGAAGGCGCCGGATCTGGTGCTTTTCCATCAGGTCGATAGCTGCGTCGATGCTGGCGTCGGCATCGATCCAGATCGGCGTGCCCTGGGCGAGATCTGCCGCAGTGAGCCGGTCAGCATCCAGTCCCTCAGCAACGCACCTGACCACAATGTCGCGGTCAGTGATGAATCCTTTGAGTCTTCCATCGTTGCCGCAAATGGGCAGCGAACCGACGTCCAGATCGCGCATCAGGACAGCCGCGTCACGCAGCGACTGCTCTTCTTTGACGCACTGGGCATTGGTGGTCATGAATTCGCGCACAACACTCATGAGTCCTCCTTGATCGATTGGGTATCGACGCGGACCCCCGGCACCGACGCCGATGCTGTCAGCCTACGCTTGGGCCTTGGCTGTGGCCAGATGCCGTTTGATTCGCCGGGTTTCCCGCTGCTCGCGCCGGTCTTATTCGGCGATGTCCTCGGCCCACAGTTCCGGATTCCCTTCCTGGAACGTGCGCATCATGTCCACGCACCGCTGGTCATCGAGGACCACAACCTCTACGCCCCGGGACCGCAGCAGCTCGAATTCGCCGCCGAAGGTGCGGGCCTCCCCCACCACCACGCGCGGGATTTTGAACTGGATGATGGTGCCCGTGCACATGGCACACGGAGCGAGGGTCGTATAGAGGGTGGTGTCCCGGTAGCTCTTCTGCCGGCCGGCTGCGCGGAGGGCCGACATTTCCCCGTGGGCGATGGGATCGCCGTTCTGGACACGTTCGTTGTGCCCGCTCGCGATCACCAGCCCACCACGGGCGAGAGCTGCGCCGATGGGAATGCCGCCTTCGCGAAGGCTCTTTTGGGCTGCCTGGTACGCGGCTTCGAACGCGGGATCTTGGGCGGCTTGGGCGTCAGACTTGGTCATTCGGAGCCTGCTTTCGGGGAGGAGGGGATTTTCCGCTAGTTGTTCTATAACTTATATAATAAAGACGGAGGTGGGAGTCATGATCCTCAACGTAGACCTGGCCAGCGACGTGCCGATCTACCAGCAGCTGCGGGACCAAATCGTGGAGGCAATCGCCGACGGCGTGCTGGTCGAAGGCAGTTCGTTGCCGGCCACCAGGACCCTCGCTGCGGACTTCGGGATCAATTTCCACACCGTGAACAAAGCCTATGACCTGTTGCGCCAGCAGGGCCTGATCCAGCTCAACCGCAAGACCGGCGCGGTGGTGACCCCGGCGGTCGCGGACCCGCCGTTCGACGCGGAGTGGACGGCGAGGGCACGGACCCTGCTCGCCGAAGCCGTCGCCCGCGGACTTTCGGCCGAGGAAGTTCTCACGTCCTGCCGGTCGATACTCGATTCATTTGGAACCACGCAGCCAGAGGAAACACCATGACCGTCGCCATATTCCTGAGCTCCGCGTTGGCGGCACTGGTGCTCGCCATCGCGCTGGTCCTGCCCGCGATCAACAGCCCGACGGTGCCTTTCGGGGTCCGGGTACCGGCCCGGCGTGCCGAGGACCCTACAGTGGTCAGGCAGACCCGCATCTATCGCTGGCGGGTTCTCCTGAGCGGTATCGTCGCCATCGGGGTCTGCCTTGCCATTTATGGCGTGACCGGCGAAACGTTGCTCTTGCCGCTGTCCGTGCTGGTGCTCGTCGGTGCCTGGTATGGCTGCTTCTTCCTTGCCAACCGCGAGATCCGGGCCGCGAAGGCCGCCGGAGGTTGGTATGAGGGAGCGCACCAAGTCATCGCGGTGGATACCGAACTGCGGACCGATCCACCACGGTTTCCCTGGCTCTGGCTGGCGCCGGGAGGACGACAAATACTGGCGGAGCGGCTTGTTCTACGTCAACCGCGAAGACCACGCGCTCATGGTTCCGCGGCGCTTCGGCCTGGGATGGACCCTCAACTTCGGCAATCCCAGGGCAGCCATGATCCTGGCCGGCGTGGTCGCGCTCATCGGCCTGGTGATCACCATCCGCTTCAGCGGCTGACCCCCACTGCCTTGGTCCCTTGCCGGGGCTGCCTTACTGTCGGACCGCACTGATAGCTTGGCATCATCAGCTCAACGGTCTGGGGGCACGGTGTTTTTTCTCGATTCAGAAGATGCAGGGCAAGCGCAGGACCTGGTGTTTTCCGCCAGCGACCTCGTCACGGCCTCCACCTGCGAGTACCAGTTGCTGCGCAAGTTGGACGAGAAGCTGGGCCTCTCGCAGAAGCCGGCCTTCGACGTCGACGAAATGCTGGAGCGCACCGCCGCGCTCGGCGACGTCCACGAGCACAGGGTGCTGGACCGTTTCGTGGCCGAGTTCGGCACCTGGGATCCGCTCACGCGCAAGGGCGTGTTCGACGTCGTTCCCGCCGAAGCGATGGACCGCGCCACCTTGCAAGCCAAGCATGCGGAATCGATCGAGGCTTTGCGATCGGGCGCGGATGTGGTCTTCCAAGCCGCGTTCTTCGACGGCCAGTTTCACGGACGGTCCGATTTCCTCGTCAAGCAGCCGGATGGCAGCTACACGGTGTACGACACCAAGCTCGCCCGCCACGCCAAGGTCACGGCCCTGCTGCAATTGGCTGCCTACGGCGATCAGCTGCTCAAGGCGGGAATCACACCGGCCCCGGATCTGACCCTTGTCCTCGGGGCTACGATTCAGCGGGAGTCTGCTGGATCGGACGGCCGGGGCGGCTTCGACTACGTGCACACCGACCACCGGCTCGCCGACGTCTTGCCGGTCTTCCGCGAACGCCGGGACCGCTTCCTCGCTTTGACGGACACGCACCGATCGCGGCTGGAGCCTATCGAATGGGGCGCGCCCGGAGTCACCGCATGCGGCCGCTGCGACTACTGCAAAGAACAAGTGCGCCTCCACCGGGACCTGCTGATGGTGGCGGGCATGAGAATCACGCGGCGCAAGAAGCTCATGGAAAACGGCATCTTCACCATTGATGCCCTCGCCCAGATGCCCGACGCCGCCGATTCCGCGACGCGGCGCCTGCAGGAACAGGCCCGACTACAGACCAGAACAGCCACCCCCGATGGCACCGTCACGTACACCGACAAGACCGGCGCAGCCAAGAGCATCAGCTATTCCGTTCTCGAGTCCAACTCCTTGGCCCGGCTCCCCCGGCCGGACGCGGGAGACATCTTCTTTGACTTCGAGGGAGACCCCCTGTGGCAGGACCCGGTAACGGGCCGCTGGGGACTGGAGTACTTGTTCGGGGTGATCGAAAATCCGGCCGAGCCGGGCGGAACTCCCGTGTTCAAGCCGTTCTGGGCACACTCCCGGGCTGAAGAACGGCAGGCGTTCATCGATTTCCTCGACTACGTGGAAGAACGCCGCATGAAGTATCCGGACATGCGGATCTACCACTACGCGGCCTATGAGAAAACAGCGCTGCGGAACCTGTCTGTCATCCATACCGTTGGCGAAGCCGCCGTGGACAACCTCCTCCGCGAAGGCGTGTTGGTTGACCTCTACGACACCGTGCGGCACAGCATCCGTATCTCCGAAGACTCCTACAGCATCAAGAAACTCGAGCCCCTGTACATGGGCGAACATTTGCGCTCGGGTGACGTGACCGACGCCGGGGCCTCCGTGGTTGCCTATGCCAACTACTGCACGGCCAGGGACGCGCACCGCGAAGAGGAAGCGGCAACGATCCTGGCGGGCATCTCCGACTACAACGAATATGACTGCCTCTCCACTCTGGAACTGCGGAATTGGCTGCTGGGCCTGGCAGCCGAACGCTCCATTGAACCCGGTTTTCCGGGTACCTCGGGACCCGGGCTACCCGCGGAGACCGAGCCGGACAAGTACCAGGCCGCGCCCGAGGAAACAGCCCTCCTCGAGTACCTTGCCGACTTGCCGGACGATGCCCTCCGCTCCGACAACAACAGGGCGGTGGCCTTGGTGGCGGCCGCAGTCGGCTTTCACCGGCGTGAGGACAAGCAATTCTGGTGGGGACACTTCGACCGCCTGGA
This sequence comes from Arthrobacter sp. 2RAF22, assembly GCF_052115325.1. NCBI lineage: Bacteria > Bacillati > Actinomycetota > Actinomycetes > Micrococcales > Micrococcaceae > Arthrobacter > Arthrobacter sp. 2RAF22. The sequence continues at coordinate 14,221 of NZ_JBFRGL010000011.1, forward strand.
CCGGCCAGTCTCCGAATGGGAGGACACCAGGGACTGCTTCATCGTGGAGGTCGGCGACGTGCTGGAGGACTGGGCCAAGCCGACGCCCCGAAGCAACCCGGCACGGAAGGTAAGGCTGTTCGGCCACGCAGCCGATGGCTCCGGTTTCGCGCCCGGCAAGAAGTACTTCCGGATGTACGAGCCACCCGTGCCGGAGGCTTTCGACGGTAAGGCAGTCAGCGCCCTGGGCAGGTCGGGAATGTCCGGCACGGAGGTGACCGAGGTCGGCGATCCAGAGGGCCTCGATGACGGCGGCCTGCTTTCAGGTCCCGACGACGGCGCTTCGGATGCCGTGACCATTTCGGAGCGGCTGCCCAAGGGTGCCGAGGAATACTCCCAGCTTCCCATGGCCCTGACGCCCGATGCTCCGGTCAACACCGACGGGCAGAGGAAGGCCTTGAGCGAACTGGCCATCAGGGTGCGTTCCAGTCTGCCGTCGTGGCCCAAGGATCCGGCGCTGGACCTGTTGCGCCGCGTCCCACCGAGGCTGGCCACGCTTGCGGAACTGCCCGCCGTCGGGCCTGGCGACGATGCATATGTGGACGCCATCACCGCCGCCGTGTCGGATCTTGACCAGTCATATCTCGCTGTCCAAGGCCCGCCGGGAACGGGCAAAACCTACGTTGGTTCGCATGTTGTCGAGCGCCTGGTGCGTGCGGGCTGGAAGGTAGGGGTTGTTGCGCAGTCCCATGCCGTCGTCGAGAACATGCTGCACGCCGCAGTGAAGGCCGGGGTGGATCCTTCGCTCATCGCCAAGGAAATGAAGCATGACGACCCCGTTCCCTGGGACCAGCAGGCCAAGGACGACATTGAGCGGCTGCTTGGATCGCGGGGAGGCTGCTTGGTAGGCGGCACGGCATGGACCATGACGGGCCGCACCGTTCCTCCGGGATCCCTGGACTTGCTGGTGATCGACGAAGCCGGTCAGTTCTCGCTCGCCAACACCCTCGCCGTGAGCCGGGCAACGAAGCGGCTCCTGCTCCTTGGCGACCCCCAGCAACTTCCCCAGGTCACCCAGGGCAAGCACCCGGAACCCGTCGATGAATCCGCTCTCGGCTGGCTGGCCCACGGCGCGCACACGCTGCCCGCAAAGCTCGGCTACTTCCTGGCGACGTCGTGGCGCATGCACCCGGATTTGTGCGCCGCGGTATCGGAACTGTCCTACGATGGTCGGCTGCATTCAGCACCGGCTGCTTCCAAGCGGCGGCTCTCCGGAGCTCGGGCCGGCGTCGAATGCGTCTACGTCCCGCACGGCGGCAACTCCACCCAGTCTCCCGAGGAAGCCGCGGAGGTAGTCCGGCAAGTCAGGGCGCACCTCGGGCTGGCTTGGCTGGACCCCCGGGAATCAACCGAGGAGCAGCCGCTGGCCGAAAAGGACATCCTCGTGGTGGCTGCCTACAACGCCCAGGTCCAGCTCATTCAGCACGAACTAAGGGCAGCCGGACTTCGCGGTGTGCGGGTGGGGACCGTGGACAAGTTCCAGGGGCAGGAAGCTCCCGTGGTGATTGTGTCCATGGCTGCGTCCGCAGCCGCCGAGGTGCCGCGCGGCATGGAGTTCCTGCTCTCGCGCAACCGGATCAATGTGGCGGTGTCGCGCGGTCAGTGGCGCGCCGTCGTCGTTCGCTCACCGGAGCTGACAAACTACCTGCCGACCCGGCCGGAAGGGCTGGAGCAGCTGGGCGGCTTTGTGGGCCTGTGCCAGCGTGGAGACCCAACTGACTGGCAGTAGTTGTCGTTTTGAGGGCTGAAAACGACAACTACTGCGAGTTAGTTGGGCAATCCCAGGGCCTCGGGCAAGCCCAGCGCCTCGTCCAGCCGCAGCGCCTCATCCAGTACCGCCCCGAAGTTCGCGGCGTCGTGGGCGAAGCGGCCTAGGAAGAGGCCTGACACGCCCCGCAGTTCGGGCAGGAGACCCGGTTTGGCCGAGCCACCGTAAATGATCGGCAGCCCGGCGAGGCCAAGTTCGGCGAGCAAGTCCCGGAGATGGGCGACGACATCGGACACGTAGGCTGCGCCGGCTGGCTCGGCAGCGCCGATGGCCCACACCGGTTCGTACGCAATAACCAGGCGGGCGGCGGTCGCCCAGTCGTCCCGGACGGCGGCAGAGATCTGCCGGAACACGAACGACGCCGACACCGCCGGATCGGCGACGGCCTCCTCGCCGACACACAGCAGCGGGGTCAACCCTGCCTCCACGGCGGCCCGGACCTTCAACGCGACCACGGCGTCGTCCTCGGCGAAGTGCCGGCGTCGTTCAGCGTGTCCGATCTCCACGAGCCGCACACCGAGCTCCGCCAGCAACGACGGTGACACTTCCCCCGTCCATGGACCCTCGGCCCAGCCGCAGTTCTGCGCACCCAGGTGGACAGGAGAGCCGTCCAGAATCCGGGCCGCCTCAGGCAACATGGGGAACGACGGGATCACAAACGGGACCACCCGCCCGGCCACGAGGGCCGGACGGGCGTCCACTTCGCTTCGGAGTTGCTCCAGCCAAGACATGCTGTGCCGGTACCCCATGTACATCTTGGTGCTGACCCCGATGTACAACGGGCTACTTGTCCAGGAGATCGTCGGCCTTGTTCCTAAACGCCCGGGTGCCATACATCATGGCGGCCGCCAGGAAGGGCAGGATGCCGAGCGCATAGACCCCGGCGGATCCGGTGGGGTCCGCCGTGGCGCTGTTGACCGCGGTCCGAAGGATCGGGGCCACGAAGCCGCCCAGGTTGCCCAGCGAGTTGATCAGGCCGATGCCCGCCGCGGCTGCCGAACCCGCAAGGAACGCCGTAGGGTAGGCCCAGACCACCGGCCCGACGGCGAGGAAGCTACAGACCGCGAGGGTGATGAAGATCAGTCCGAGGACCGGCTGGTGGTTGGTGCCGGCCCATGCCGAACCGAGGATGCACACACCGGTGGAAACGAACAGCACCGTGCCGAACATGCGGCGCTTGGCTACGGTGTTGGCGGCCCGGCCAATCAGGTAGCAGGAGAAGATGCCAAAGAACCACGGCACCGCGATCAGGAGCCCGACGGCGAGGCCCACCTTCTGGCCTGTCAGCGAGGACACCTGCTGCGGGAGGAAGAAGGTCACGCCGTAGACGGCGATCTGCAGGCAGAAGTAGATGAGGGTGAAGTACCAGACGCGGCCGTTGCGCATCGCAGCGAAGACTCCCCGCGGCCCGGTTTCATCCTTGACCGTGTCTTCCTGCGTCATGATCTCCTTGAGCGCGAACTTCTCGTCGACGTTGAGGAACTTGGCCTTCTCCGGCCCGTTGATCAGGAAGAAGAACGCCGCAACGCCGGCGAGTACCGCCAGGATGCCCTCGGTGAAGAACATGACCTGCCAGCCACGGACGCCAGGAAGCTGGTCGCCGATGTTGATGAGCCAGCCGGAGAGCGGGTTGCCGATCATCTGGGAGAACGGCTGGGCGAGGTAGAAGATCGCGAACATCTGCACGCGCACCTTGTTCGGGAACCACTCGGCCAAGTACATGATGACGCCGGGGAACAGGCCCGCCTCCGTCACGCCGAGCAGGAACCGCAGGATCACGAAGGACGTCTCACCCTGCACGAACGCAAAGCAGGCAGAGACGATGCCCCACGTGATCGCGATGCGTGCGAGCCAGACCTTCGCGCCGACCTTCTTGAGCAGCAGGTTGCTGGGGATTTCAAAGATCGCGTAACCGATGAAGAAAATACCGGCACCGAGCGCGAACGCCCCGGCCGAGACGCCTTTGTCGGCGCCGAGTGCAGCTTCGGCGAATCCGACGTTGGTGCGGTCGAGGAAGGAAACCACATAGAGGATGACCAGCATCGGCATGAGCCGGAAGGCAGCCTTGCGGATCGCCGATTTCAGGACCGGCGAATCCAGCATCTCCTTCGTGGACGTTGTTACAGCGGACATCGAAACTCCTCGTTGAGTAATCAGTGTTGAGAAATCAGTGTTGAGTAGTAAGGTTTGGGCAACGGTGGTGGAGCCGCGCTTTAGTGCATGTACAAACCGCCGTCGACATTCAGCGTCTGGCCCGAGATGTAGCCGGAGTCTTCGCTGATGAGGAAGGCGATGGCGGCGGCGATGTCCCGCGTGGAGCCCACGCGGTTCACCACGAGGTCCTTGGTGAGTTCGTCCTTGCGTTCCTCGCTGAGGGTGCCGCCCATGATGTCGGTGTCGATGGGGCCGGGAGAGATGGCGTTGACGGTGATGTCGTATTCCCCCAGTTCGCGCGCTGTGGCGCGGGTCAAACCGATGACGCCGGCCTTGGCCACCGAATACGGGGTCTTGGAGAACGTCCCGCCGCCGCGCTGGGCGGAAACAGAGGAGATGTTCACGATGCGTCCGATCCGGTTCCTGACCATGGATTCGGCCACGCGGCGGGTGGCGAAGTGGACGCCGTTGAGGTTGATGTTCAGGACGCGGTCCCATTCAGCGGGCTCGAGTTCCAGGTACGGAACCGGTGAGCTGACGCCGGCAACGTTGGCCAGTGCGACGATCTGCGGCAACTCGGCCTCGAGGGTGTCGATCGCCGACCGTACCTCGGCTTCGGAAGCCACGTTGGCGCCGACGCCGTAGGCCTGGACTCCATATTCGGCGGCGATTTCCTTGGCGGTGCTCTTGCAGAGGGCGTCGTCGAGGTCGATGATGCCGATATTCCAGCCCTGTGCTGCGAGGTAGTTGACGGTGGCCCGGCCGATGCCGCGCTCGGAGACAGCGCCGGTGACGATTGCGGTGCGTTCTGCGGGGAAGGTGCTCATGGGTATTCTCCTGTGAATGTGGGCTAGTTGATCGGTGCCGGGCCAAGCTCATCAAGGAGCTTCTGCATGGCCACGTAGGCCTTGTTCCGGTAAGCGATGAGTTCGGGCGTGCGTTCCGCCGGGACGTTGAGGAAGCCCGCGCCGGTCTTGGTGCCCAGCTTCCCCGCCTCCACGAGGTCGCTCAGGATCTTCGGGGTCGCGAAGCGTTCCGGGAATCCGGTCTGCAGGGATTTGTAGCAGAAGTTGTAGACGTCCAGTCCGGCCATGTCCGCGATCGCGAATGGGCCAAAGAACGGCAAGCGGAAGCCGAACGTCGTACGGACCAGGGTGTCGACGTCGTCCGCTGTTGCGATCCCCTGCTCCACCAACTGGGCGGCCTCGTGGAAAAGCGCGTACTGAAGCCGGTTGAGCACGAAACCGGTGACGTCCTTGACGACGGCGGTTTGCTTGCCGGCCGCGTGGACCAGTTCGCGGGCCGCAGCCACGGTCTCCGGCGTGGTGCCGGCGTGGGGGATGATCTCGACGCCGGGGATGAACGGCGACGGGTTGGAGAAGTGCACTCCCAGGAATCGCTCGGGGCCGACAACGGCCTCGGCGAGATCGGCGATGGAAATGGTAGAGGTGTTGGAGCCGATCAGCGCGTCGGGACGGGCGGCCGCGCTGATGCGGGCCAGGGTCTGGTGCTTGATGTCGAGGACCTCGGGGACGGCTTCTTCGATGAAGTCGGCGTCCGCCACCGCCTCTTCGATGTCCTTGGCGGCCCACAGATTGGCTTTCAGGATTGCCGTGGAACCTTCCGGAAAGAGACCTGCGGCCACGAATTCGTCCGACTCCACCAGCAGGCGGTCGTAGTTCTTCTGCGCGATTTCGGCGGACACATCCGCCAACGCCACGCGCGCTCCCCCGAGGGCCAGGACCTGCGCGATCCCGCCGCCCATGTAACCGGAGCCGACGACGGCGATCTTCCGGGCCGCGCTTCCGTCGCCTGTGGCGCTGCTTGCTGATTCAGTCATGTCACACTGCCTTTGTGTAATCGGGCTCGTAGGAGCAAATGGCGTCCACCTTGGCGGCGGAAGATGATGTTTCGTCGAAGTGGTGGCCCAGCCATTCGCCCACCAGTTTCTTGGCCAGTTCCAAGCCAATCACCCGCTGTCCCAAGGTCAGGATCTGGGCGTTGTTGCTGAGGACCGAGCGTTCCACGGAGTAGCTGTCGTGCGCGGTGACGGCCCGGATTCCGGGAACCTTGTTGGCCGCGATGGCCACGCCCAGGCCCGTGCCGCAGATCAGGAGGGCGCGATCTGCCTCGCCCTCGGCAACTTTGCGCGCTGCATCCACGGCAACGTGCGGGTAGGCCGTGGAGTCGTTGGCGCCTACGCCCACGTCGGTGACCGACGCCACCCGGGGATCGGCCTCAAGCAGCGCCATGAGTGCCTGCTTGTATTCGACGCCCGCTTCGTCATTGCCGACGATGATCCGCCAGCCCTCTGATGTGCTCATGCTTGAACTCCGTTTCCTGCCGGGGACGCCAGCTGCGCGTCGATATGTTGTGAGATCCTCGCCGTGATCAGCCCGAAGGAGACCGCTCCGGGATCGGGGTGGCCCAGGCTCTTCTCCGCGAGCGGACGGGCCCTGCCCTTGAGCGGACGCAACCGCGCCGTGTCAGCTGCCGCGGACTCGGCCGCCGCAGCAGCAGCCGCGAGGGCCCGGTCAACCGGGGCTCCGGCGTCGAACTCTGTGAGGAACGCATCCCGGAACGGCAGCAGCGCGTCCACCATGGTCTTGTCGCCGGGCTCGGCCTTGCCGAGTTCCGTGATCGCGTCCACAAAGCCAGTGACAGCGGCCGCGGCATCCTCGCCCGAGTAGCCTGCTTTGTTGCCGAGCGCCTGTCCGGCCGCAATGATCGCCGAGCCCCACAGCGCGCCCGAGGTACCGCCGGCGCGTTCGCTCCAGGCCTCCCCCGCCGCCGTCAGGACCCGACCCACAGAGGCTCCGCTTGCCGCCTCTGCTGCGCTGAATGCCGCTTCAACGCCGCGTCGCATACCGATGCCGTGGTCGCCGTCGCCGGCAATCGCGTCCAGCTTGCCGAGCTCTTCTTCATGTTCGACGACGACGTCCCGCACCTGGGCGAGCACGTCTACGGCCTGCCGGCCGAGTTCGGCAGCGGCCGCGGTGGGCTGCTCGACGTCGGACTCGTCCACCGCGGTGACGCTCGCCAAGTTGCGGGGCGGGCGGGGCGCGAGGTTGCCCTTGCCGAACGCCGGAGTGTCCGCGGGTGCTGCCCAATACTGTTCGAGCTCCTCGTCCAGCCAGAGCAGCGTGAGTGAAAGACCGGACATGTCCAGGCTTGTCACGAGCTCGCCGCACTCGGGTTCGACTACCGTGAGGCCAGCCTTGCCGAGGAGCTTTTCGATCTTGCCGAAGAGCAGGAAGAGTTCGTCGTACTTGACCGTGCCGAGGCCGTTGACAAGAGCCACCACGCGGTCTCCGGCGTCGTCCGGTTTGTCGTTGAGGAGCTTGGAGACGAGCAGTTCGGCGAGCTCGGAAGCGGTGGGCATTTTGTGCTCGGAAATGCCCGGTTCGCCGTGGATGCCCAGGCCGAGGGACATCTGGCCGGCCGGAACGTGGAACAGCGGATCCGAGGCGCCTGGGAGTGTACAACCGTCGAAGGCCACCCCGAGCGAACGCGTGCGGTAGTTCGTTTTGATGGCCAAGCGCTCGACGGCGTCCAGGTCCAGTCCCGCTTCGGCCGCGGCCCCGGCGATCTTGAAGACCGTGAGGTCGCCCGCGATCCCGCGCCGCTTTTCGATCTGGTCCAGCGGCGCGCTGGCGATGTCGTCGGTAACAGTCACGGTGCGGGTTTCGATGCCTTCGGCGTTGAGCCGCAACTGGGCCTGGCCGAAGTGCAGCACGTCGCCGGCGTAGTTGCCGTAGCTGAGCAGGACTCCGCCGCCCGCGTTGGCTGCTTTGGCCACGCGATACACCTGGCCGGCCGCCGGGGAAGCGAACATGTTGCCGCACGCCGAGGCAGTTGCCAGGCCCGGTCCCACCAGTCCGGCGAAAGCAGGGTAGTGTCCCGAGCCGCCGCCCACCACAAGGGCAACTTGTCCGGCGGGGACTTCGGTGGAACGGACCACTCCGCCGTCCACCCGGGCAACATAGCCGCGGTTGGCGGCGACGAATCCGTCGAGGGCATCGTCCGCGAAGTCTGCGGGGTTGTCGAAAATCCTTGTCATGATCCTAGACACCAGCCAGCTGGGAGGTTGCTGGCTGGGTGGAGCCGGTCCGGCCGGAAGGCTGCTGCCGGCCCTGGGCTACCTGGCTCTGGCCGAGGACGTAGTTCTCTGTCTTCGGAAGAACCTGCCGCCGGAGGTATTCCTGGTTGCTCGCCGTGACGCTGAGCCCGTCGCCGCCGTAGTGCTCGGTGCACAAGATGCCCTGGAAGCCTACCGACAGCGCGAGTTTGAAAGCCTCGCGGTAGTTGATCAGGCCGCTCTCCATCGGCGCAGGCATGGTGATGTAGCTGTCCCGGGCCACGTCTTCGTCGCGGATGTAGTTCTTCATGTGCCAGTAGTTGGAGTACGGCAGGGTCTTGGCCACCATCTCGCGCCAGTCCTCGATGGGACGGTGGAGGCGGATGAGGTTGCCAAGGTCCGGGTTGAGGCCAACGTTGTCCAGCCCGATGTCCTGGACCAGCCGGACCGAGGAATCGGCGGTGCCGAGGTAGGTGTCCTCATACATTTCCAGGGAGAGGAGGATGCCGGCTTCCGCGGCGTGCTCACCGAGTTCCCGCAAGCGGGCGACCGCCTTGCCCCAGGCTTCCTTGTCCCCCGCCGGATCCTTGTAGCCTTCCACCGTCCAGAACCACAGCTGCTTTTGCTGCTCGGCGGTGATGGCCTGGTGGAGTCCGAAGGAGACAACCTCGCAGCCGAGTTCGGCTGCGGCATCGATGGTCCGGTGGCTGTACGCCAGGTTCTCGGCCCAGTCGCCGGTGTGGATGATGCTGCGGCGGATAGCCGAGATGACCGGGATGCCAATGCCAACGTGCTCCGCGGTCTGCTTGAACTCGGCGAGGCGTTCCTTGCTGAGGTCGCCCGGGCGGACCCAGCTGTCCGTGAGGTCTGCGTTGGCAAACCCTGCGTCCTTGACTTCCTGCAGGACCTCGGCCCAAGCGGAAGCGTCGGCGTCGTTGATGTGCTGTCCTGTGGCGTCGGTGCCGGGGAACTGGAGCAAGGCCGCAGTGATGGGCCAGGTTTCGGCGGTGTAAGCCATAGTTTTCACTCCTTCGTGGAATCCTGTTTCCTATAGGATTTACTATTCAGGCAAGGCTGTCAACATATTTATTCGGACTTCCGTGGGCTGGCCCCGCCTCTTCGCACCCTAGCTCCGCGTCATCAAAGATCCTATATGTCTTACATATGTTTGTGAAGTGGGTCACCGGAACGCCGCGTTCGCCGCGCACGCAGAAGGCCCGCCGTTAGGCGGGCCTTCGGGGTCTGGCGGCGTCGAGTCGCCGTCCTGGATCGCCGTCGGACTCGGCTTGGGCGGCGGGAGATCAGTCAGCGGGTGCGTCGGCGATGGCCCGGGCGCGGACCTTGTGCACGTGGTCGGCCATGGCGGCCGCGGCCTGTTCCGGGTCACCGCTCGCCAGCGCGTCGAGCACTGCTTGGTGTTCCGCAATGGCCTGGTCTGCGTCGGTGATGCCCACTCCCCCGAACAGCCGGAACCGCTGGACCTGGCCACCCAGCGCGGCGTAGGCAGCAAGCATGAATTGGTTGCCGGACTGCTCGGCGATCAGCTTATGGAAGCGCTCATCGGCGTCGAGATAGTCCCGGAATTCCACGAAAGACGGGCCTCGAGGAGCAGTCTCCAGGTCCTTCACAGCCTCCCGCAAATCCGCCAAACCCTCCGGGGTAATCCGGCTGCACGCCAAGCGCGCATTCACCGGCTCAATCGCGAGCCGGGCCTCCATGAGTTCGGCAAAATCCTCGCGCGTGAAAACCGGGGCCACCCTGTACCCCTTGAGGGCAACCCGGCGGACCATGCCTGTGTGCTCCAGCCGCGCCAGTGCCTCGCGCACCGGCGTAGGCGAAACGTCCAATTCCCGCGCCGTCCCGTCGATGCTGACCGCGGCTCCCGGTTCGAGCCGGCCGTCCATGAGCCACGCGAGAAGTTCCTCATACACGTGGTCGGCGAGAACCTGGCGGCTGACGGGCCGGCCGGGGGCGCGGTCCCGGGAGGAAGCGAGTTTCATAGACAAATCCTATAGGAATGGTCTCTTTGTGGCGGCTTCGGACGCCCTATGCGGACTCTGAAGCCTCGCGCGCACGGTTAAACCCCGACGGCGGCACCTTTCGCAGGTGCCGCCGTCGGGGTTTCGGGGGTTCTAGTTGGCGTAGAACGGGTAGTCGGTGTACCCCTTGGCGCCTTCGCCGTAGAACGTGGACGGATCCGGTTCGTTGAGCGGGAGGCCTTCACGCCACCTGCGCGCAAGGTCCGGGTTGGCGATGGCCGGGCGTCCGACCACGACGGCGTCGGCATGGCCGTCGGCCACGAGCGCCAGAGCTTCATCCCGGGTGGTCACTACACCGAAGCCGGTGTTGACGAGGAAGGTGCCGTTGAAGCGCTCGCGCAGGTCCTGGACGAGCTCACCCTTGGGATCATGGTGGAGGATGCTGAGGTACGCGAGGTTGAGCGAGGCGATGGTGTCCACCAGGACTTCATAGGTGGCGCGGACATCCGTGGGGTCGGTCTCGGCGATTCCCTGGACCGAGTGCTCAGGGGAAATCCGGATGCCGACCCGGTTGGCGCCCAAGGCTTCTACCACCGCGTTGACGGTCTCGATCACAAAGCGTGCACGGTTTTCCGGCGAACCGCCGTAGCTGTCAGTGCGGACGTTGGTGTTGGGTGCCAGGAATTCGTGCAGCAGGTAGCCATTCGCCGAGTGGAGTTCGACGCCGTCGAATCCTGCCTCGACGGCGTTCCGGGAAGCTGTGACGATTTCCTGGATCACCGAGGGGAGTTCATCGGTACTCAGTTCGCGGGGCACCGGATAGGGCTTCTTGCCGTTCGGAGTGCGGACTTCGCCGTCGATGGCCACGGCACTGGGTGCCACGATCTCGTGACCGCCGGCGATGTCCGAGTGGGAAACGCGGCCACCGTGCATGACTTGGGCGAAAATCCGGCCACCCTCGGCATGGACGGCGTCCGTTACCTTCTTCCAGCCCGCGATCTGTTCCTCGGTGACGAGGCCGGGCTGTCCCGGGTAGGACTGCCCTGCCGGCGTCGGGTAGGTGCCCTCGCTGACGATCAGCCCGAGGGAAGCACGCTGCCGATAGTGCTCCGCGACCAGCGGACCGGGAACGCCTTCGATGCCCGAACGGAGGCGGGTCAGCGGCGCCATGACCAAGCGGTTGGGAATTTCAATCTCGCCGAGAGTCAAAGGGGAAAACAACATGGGCAGTGCCTTTCAAACGGGAACAGGTCCACTGGGGGCAACTGCCGCGCGCCTGCAACTATTCCTGTTGAGACGCGGATCACACGCCCTTAGGGAACGCCCGGGCAGCCTTCGCCCCGCGGATTCACGATGCAGTTGTCGGCGTAGTTGCGCGTGATCGACCTCCAGACGCTCACCTTCTGGGACGGCGACGCAAATTGTCCTGTGCCGGGAATCGGCATGTCCGGACCGCCGTTCACGGAGTAGGTGCCGCGGAAGGTGGTGGTCAGGGAGATCTGAAAGTCACCGGTCTGTTGATACACGTGGCTTGTTCTGGTCTTTTGGCCCCATTCGGACTCCGGAAGCGGCCCGCCAGCAAACGGTGTCGGCCCGAGGCTGCTGCCGTCCCCGTAGGCATAGGTGTACTCCATGGGGGTTGCGACTATGTGGACTCGCTGGCCGAGGATCGTGACATCGAATTGCTGCTCAACGGCGTCCGCGAAGATGTTTGTTTCAGCGCCCTTGAGCGTGTGCGGGCTTGGTTGAGCGGTAAGGCTAGCCGGTTTGATGGGAAGGTTGCGGAAGTCGCTCTCGATTCTCGCTGCAATCCTCTCCAAGACATCTTCGGGCTTTTCGTCGTACAGGCACGACGGACCGTTGTTACCCGATTTCCAGTCGACCCACGTGGGATTTGAAAGCGCTCTGGGCGCTACCTTCCAGATGACGGGCGTTCCGGACTTCCCACCGGGCTCGCGGGGCGGGCACTGCACTTGACCGGGAAGGCACTTCTTGTCCAAGGCATTCTCGTCAACCTGGCATTGGAGCTCTGCCTTGTATTGGTTGGGGTCGTCGCTGACAAAGTTTGGCGGGGCGAGCATGAATTCGCCGGTCTGGGGGTCACGGATCCACCTAACCAGGACCTCGATTCCTCTTTTTTGAAATCCCGCAGATACAGGATCGTCCTGTGTGGCGGCCGCGCGTTCGATCGGGGCGACCAAACTGACCACAAGTACCAAAACCGGAACTGCCCAATATCTCGGTTTCATTGTGTTCTACTGGATCAGTCCGAGGTCTGAGACTTTCCAAGCGTCTGATTCGAAAACTGCAATCATGACTGTTGCCGAGTTAGATGGAGGCGTTGGAGGCTGGCTAATGCTTCCATCGGCTTCGAAGTAGTCGATTTGGTCCTGGATAGTTTGAATCTCCACCTGCTGAGAAGGTGCATCCGGTTTGTATAGCGCCCTAATTGATGGTGTCGTCATCTTGCCGCCGACAAGCCATCGTCCTTTGGAGTATCCGGAATCTAGCCCTTTTTTGAGACTTGCACGGAAGACGCATTGAGAAGCGGTCTTCGGCGACCAGTGTTCAGTGTCCCCAGTCTCATAGGCATATGAAAGCGCCTGGAACCAGTACCTCGCAAACGCCTCCACGCCTTCCTTCGTGTTCGCCTTCGCGGCCTCCGGCAACACGGGAACCGGGACGTTCTCAGCTTTCCCCTTGGCGTCCGCGGGTTTGTAAACAGCCGTCGAGGTCGGAGAGGGAGCACCAGTGACGCTGGCTGAAGCTGAAGCAGAATCTGTAGGCGACGCAGACTGCGGCTGGGTAGTGTTCCCGCACGCAGTCAGCGTCAACGCCGTGCCAAGGCTGACAATCATGAAAAAGCGAGCAGAAACCGAGGTGCGTGGAGTCATGGTTTGCTATCCCCAAATAGTTTTCAAGACTAAACGTTTCCAAAAAGGGTAGCTTAATTGCCCGTCGTGGCGGGAAAGTTATCCACAGGCTCCGGTTCATTACACACGATCGCTTCACCAGCGCGGCCCACCACAGGCCCACCACAACAAACACAAACCAAAGGCCCCGACGACGGGACCGCGGCCAGGCCGCCCATCCGTCGTCGAGGCCTATGGGACCTTGAGCACCCGCCTACTTTTGGGCCGGCAGGACCAACCCGCCCGACTTATCCGTCGACAAAGCGAGCGAAGAGATGAACTGCGGCTCGCCGTCGGGCCCGTCCTGGGCCGAGCGGACCATATCCGGGCGCTCGAACTCCAGTCCGGTCACGTGGCACAGCAGCTTGGCGTCGCTCGGGTTGCCGTCGGCGTCGAACATCGGCAGATCGATTCCGTCGTCGGAGCGGCGTAGGTAGTACTTCCCGCGGGTCAACACGGCCAGCGCTGGCGGCAGCACAAGCGCCAGCCCAACGGCGAAGATCGGCGAATATGGCTGCACAGCTGAACCGAAAGCGCCGAAGAACACCGCAATCGAGACAACGGCCGAAACCAACATCGAGATAAAGCCCACCGGGTTGACGGCGTAAAGCATGCCTCGGCGGAATTCGGGAACCTTGGGCGAAATCTTGAGCAAATACTTGTTGATGGCAATATCGGACGCAACGGTAACCACCCATGCCATGGCGCAATTCGCGTAGAACCCAAGGATGGTGTTCAGGAACTCGAACATGTTCGCTTCCATCAGCACCAGCGCAATCACCAGGTTCACCACCACGAACACCATGCGCCCCGGGTAACTCTTGGTGATACGCGTGAAGCTGTTGGTCCACGCGAGCGAGCCGGAGTAGGCATTGGTCACGTTGATCTTGATTTGCGAAATGACCACAAGCACCACGGCCAAGGTCATCGCCAGCCAAGCCGGCATCATTTCCTGGTACACGCCAAGGAATTGATGCACCGGCTCGTTGGCATGCGCGGAGGCGGCTGGATCCAGGGTCGCAATCAGGTAGATGGCAATGAACATGCCCACGATCTGCTTGATCGCGCCGAAAATCACCCAGCCCGGCCCCGCCAGGATCACGGCACGCCACCAAGCACCACGGTTCTCGGCGGTCTTGGGAGGCATGAAACGCAAATAGTCAATCTGCTCCGCGATCTGCGCCATGAGCGACAGGCAGACACCCGCGGCCAGCATCACGGAGGCCAGGTTGGTGCCTTCAGCGCCGGATTTGCCCGTGAACGCGAAGAATTCCCCGATGCTGTCCGGGTGCGAAATCACCAAATACCCCACGGGAACCACCATGAGCAGGAGCCACAAAGGAGTGGTCCACACCTGCAACTTGGACAAGGCCTTCATCCCGTAAATCACCAAGGGAATCACAATAAGCGTGGACGCCGCATAACCGAGCCACTGCGGGATGCCCAGCCCAAGTTCCAGGCCTTGAGCCATGATGGAACCCTCAAGCGCGAAGAAGATGAACGTGAACGTCGCGAAAATGACGTTGGTGACCACCGAGCCGTAATAGCCGAATCCGGAACCCCGCGTGATGAGGTCAAGATCAATGTTGTACCGGGCCGCGTAGTAGGCCAAGGGAAATCCGGTGGCGAAAATGACCACGGCCGCCACGACGATTCCGAAAATAGCGTTCACGGTGCCGTACGAAATACCGATGTTCGCACCGATCGAGAAATCAGCCAAATACGCGATTCCACCGAGCGCACTCGTCGCCACCACACCCGCACCCCATTTGCGGTAGGACCGTGGCGCGAACCTGAGGGTGTAGTCCTCCAGGCTCTCCTTCGCTGCGCTCATCGCATCGGCATTACCAGCCGTGCGGCTCCCTGCGCCTAGCGCCTCCGAAGGTTCGACGACGGCGACCCCCACCGGGGAGCCACCCGCCGTCAGGGGTTCAAGCACTTGCGTTGTCTTCGAATCGTCAGTCATCCCCGCAACTTTCCTCGTCTCGACATCTTTCCCCGATGAACATGGGCTCGACGCTATCGGCGGGATGGAACCACGGAGTCACCACGATGTTTCCGCGCTGTAACTTATCCAGCGAGTTGGACGCCAAGATTGCGGCTCCGGGTTTGTGGACGTCCAACAAAATCGCGGTCCCGCAGGCCCACTACCGTCGTGAAGGAACGCACCATCCCCTGCAAGTAACGGCCGAGGAGCATCATGACCACCCAGCCAAACCCAAGGCGTACGTCCACCTATCCGATTCTGGAAACAGCCCGCGAGCAAGTCCTCGCGAAAGGCGAAGGACTCAGCGAAGCCCAACTGCTCGAGATCCTCGAGCTCCCGGACGAGGCCATTCCCGAAGCCCTGCAGCTTGCCCACGAAGTCCGCCTGGAGCACTGCGGCGAGGACGTCGAAGTGGAGGGAATCATCTCCATCAAGACCGGAGGATGCCCTGAGGACTGCCATTTCTGCAGCCAGTCGGGATTGTTCGACAGTCCGGTCCGGGGCGTCTGGCTCGACATCCCCGAGCTCGTCAAGGCCGCCAAGGAAACCGCCGCCACCGGGGCCACCGAGTTCTGCATCGTCGCAGCCGTCCGAGGGCCGGACATCAAGCTCATGAACCAGATCAAGTTCGCGATCGACCGCATCAACGCAGAAGTGGACATCAACATCGCGTGCTCGCTGGGCATGCTCACCCAGCGCCAAGTGGACCAACTCGCCGAATGGGGCGTCCACCGCTACAACCACAACCTCGAAACCGCGCGCAGCTACTTCCCCGAAGTCGTCACCACGCACTCCTACGAGGAACGCCTCGACACTTGCAACATGGTCAAGGCGGCCGGCATGGAACTGTGCTGCGGTGCCCTGATCGGCATGGGCGAAACCACCGCCCAGCGCGCCGAACTCGCCAGCCAGCTCGCGGCCCTCGAACCCCACGAAGTCCCGCTGAACTTCCTCAATCCGCGCCCGGGAACGCCCCTCGAAAACCAAGGAATCATGGACGGCAAGGACGCCCTCCGCGCAATCGCCGCGTTCCGCCTCGCCATGCCGCGGACCGTACTGCGTTACGCCGGCGGACGGGAACTGACCCTGGGCGACCTCGGAACGCGCGAAGGCCTCATGGGCGGCATCAACGCCGTGATCGTCGGCAACTACCTCACCACACTCGGCCGACCCGCCGACGCCGACCTCAACCTCCTCGTGGAGCTGAACATGCCCATCAAGGAACTCCAGAAGTCGCTGTGAGCACTGTTGAGACGGCATGCTTCTGCGGGCACTGCGGCGGACCCGCCACGCAAGCCGGACCCGCCATGCAGAGCGACCCGGTACCCCAAGGTGAGCGCCCGACGTCGGACGCCCACCTGGGCTGCCAGCAGCGCCTCGCGATGGAGCCTCCCCGCTATTGCGCTGTCTGCCGGCGCCGCATGAAAGTCCAGGTCACGCCGCTCGGCTGGACCGCTGAATGCTCGCGCCACGGCCGGGTTACGCCATGAGCGTCATCCAGCGTGACCGGGCAAGCCTGTGGCATCCCTACGCTCCGGCGTCGGGGACGCTGCCGTTGTGGGAAGTCGAAGACGCCGACGGCGTGACGCTGCGGCTCCGCGACGAAACCGGCCAACGCCACGAGGTGCTCGATGCCATGTCCTCCTGGTGGTCGGTCATCCACGGGTACCGGAATTCCGTCCTGGATGGCGCGGCGAAGCGCCAACTAGCTACGTTCAGCCATGTGATGTTCGGTGGCCTCACCCATGAACCCGCCGTCGAATTGGCCGAACGGCTGGTCGCCATGGCCCCTTCCGCGGCGGATCGGCCGAGGTTGGAGCGGGTTTTCCTGGCGGATTCTGGATCGGTGTCCGTGGAGGTGGCGCTCAAGCTCGCGGTACAGTTCCAGACTGCGTCGGGGTTCCCCAAGAGGCAACGCTTCCTCAGCATCCGCGGCGGTTACCATGGCGACACCTTCGCGGCGATGGGGGTCTGCGACCCCGTCGACGGCATGCACTCGGCCTTCCCCGGGCTGCTCGGAGCCAATGTGTTCGCCGCGAGGCCACCCGCCGCGGGCGCGCCGCCCGAGGAAATCGCGGAATGGCAGGCGTGCACCGAAGCCCTCGCCCAAGAACACGCCAACGAACTGGCCGCGATCATCGTGGAACCCGTGCTTCAAGGCGCCGGCGGCATGTTCGTTTACGCCGCCGCATGCCTGCGCATCCTCCGCGACATCGCCGATCGGCACGGGATCCTCCTGATCCTCGACGAGATCGCCACCGGTTTCGGCCGCACGGGCGAGCTCTTCGCCGCGCAGCATGCAGGCGTGGTTCCAGACATCATGTGCGTCGGCAAAGCCCTCACGGGCGGTTACCTCACGCTCGCGGCGATGCTCTGCACGGGCGAAGTGGCGGCCCGCGTTTCGAACGGCGGTGCCGGCGCCTTGCTGCACGGACCGACGTTCATGGGCAATCCGCTCGCGTGTTCCGTGGCCAATGCGAGCCTGGGAATTCTCGACGGCGGCGGGTGGCGCAGCGATGTGGCCCGGATCGGCTCGGGCCTGGCGGCCGGCCTCGAAGCTGCAAATGCGTTCGACGCCGTCAAGGACGTCCGCACCATCGGCGCCGTGGGCGTCATCGAGTTGAACACGGAAGTGGACGTCGCCGCAGCGACGAGTGCCGCCGTCGGGCATGGAGTGTGGGTGCGGCCGTTCCGGACCCTTGTTTACGCGATGCCGCCCTACATCAGCACCGCCGAGGAGATCCGGCGGATCGCAGAGGGTATGGTGGCGGCCGTGGCCGAGGTGCACGGGCCATGAGCAGGTCAATGACCGCGTGGTTGGAACAGCAGGCCGCGGTCCGCGAGCGCCGCGGCCTCGTCCGTTCGCCCTTGACGCGCCTCGGTCCGGACGCTGCGGTGGACCTGGCGAGCAACGACTATCTTGGACTCGCGACGGACCCGAGGCTGGCAGAGGCCGCCCGCGAAGCGATTGGCCGTTGGGGAACCGGTGCCACGTCCTCGCGGCTGGTTGCCGGTACCACGGCGCTGCACCTCGAGCTCGAATCCGAGCTCGCGAGCCTCACCGGCATGGAATCCGCGTTGGTCTTCTCGTCCGGATACTTGGCGAATCTAGGGGTCACTACGGCGCTCGGCGGCCCCGGGACGCTCATCGTGGCCGACGAGCATTGCCATGCTTCGCTGATTGACGGTTTCCGCTTGAGCCGTTCGAGGGTGGCAACGGTCCCGCACAACGACCTCAGCGCAACCGAGCACTGTCTGCGGACCCGTACAGAGCCCAGGGCCCTGATCGCCGTCGAGTCCATCTACAGTGTCTTCGGCGATGCCGCCCCGCTCCCCCGGCTGTTGGCGCTGGCCGAAGAGCACGACGCGGTGCTCCTCGTGGACGAAGCCCATAGCCTCGGCGTTTCGGGCCGTGGCGCGTTCGAGGGCCACGGCGCAGTGGCCGGAACGGATCTCTCGGGCCACCCCAACGTGGTGCTGACTGCGACCCTTTCCAAGTCGCTCGGCAGCCAAGGGGGTGCCGTGCTTGGCAGCGCGCTGCTCCGCGAGCACCTCGTCAACCGGGCCCGCAGCTTCATCTTCGACACCGGGCTCGCACCGTCGTCCGCGGCGGCCGCGCTGGCCGCCGTCGGGATCATCCGCACTGAACCGTGGCGTGCGGCGGCAGTTCACCACAACGCCGCCAGCCTCAGCGCCGGACTGGCGACGGTGCAACGTGAGCCGGGCATCGCCGTCGTGCCCGTTGGCGCGCCGCTTCAGACGGCAGGTGCCGTTCAGTCCGTTCCCATGCCCTCCGCTGCGGCCGCACTTGCGGCGAGCCAGGCGGCGCACGGGGCGGGTGTCCGCGTCGGCTGCTTCCGCCCGCCCTCGGTGCCCGACGGCGTCTCGCGCCTCAGGCTGACGGCCCGCGCCACCCTCACTCCCCGCGACATCGACTACGCGTGCGCAACGTTGCGCCGCATCCTGGAGGAAATGCCATGAAACTGCCACCCATAGTGCTGGTCACCGGAACGGACACCGGCGTCGGCAAGACCGTCACGACGGCGGCGCTTGCGTCCGCGCTGCAGGCGGACGGTCGCTCGGTGGCCGTGTACAAGCCGTGCCAGAGCGGCGCCGTGACGGGCGATTCCGATTGCGCCGAAATCACCCGCTTGGCCGGACCGCTCACAGCCGAGGCCGGCGTCGTGCTCCAAGAACCCCTCGCCCCGGTGCCCGCGGCCGCGCTGGACGGCGTCACGCTGCCTCAGCTTGCGGCATATGCCGCGCGCGTCCGCGAACTTGCCGGCACGCATGACCATGTTCTCGTGGAGGGTGCCGGCGGTCTCCTCGTGGAGTTGGACCCCGACGGCGGCACGCTGGCGGATCTGGGCAGCCGCCTTGGCAGTGACGCGACTTTTGTGGTGGTTGCCCGCCCCGCGTTGGGAACCCTGAACCACACGGCGCTGACGCTCGAAGCCCTGGAACGCAGGGATTTGGCTGTGCATGGAGTGATCCTGGGAACCTGGCCGGACGACCCGGGCGTGCTGGAACACGGCAACCGGGCGGCGCTCGGCACGTTGCGGCCGCTTCTTGGGGTGCTCCCCGAGCGCGCCGCGGACCTCCCACCGGTGACGTTCCGGGCGGCGAGTGTGCACTGGCTGAGCGGGGCTTGGTCATGAACACCACTACTGCCGGCGCCCAGACGTGCCCGTATCTGGTGCTGCGGGATCCCGCGGCTGTGCGGGAAGTCCTGCACCGCCCGGAAGACTTCAGCCCGGCGAATGCCCTCATCGCTGTGACACCTTTGTCCGGACCATCGTTGCGGGTCCTGCAACGCGCCCGCTTCGCGCTGCCGCCGGTGCTGGCCAGCAATGACACGGCTTCCCACGCTGGCATTCGCAAGGTGGTGGCCGGGTTCTTTACCCCGGCAACGGTGGGTGCTTTTGAGCCGCGCATCCGCGGCATCGCGCGGGATGCCGCTGCCGCCGCTGTTGGCCTGCTGGAAACGGGTGGGCAAGCGGATCTGGTGCAGGCCGTGGCAGCGTACCCGCCGGCGATCGTGATGTTGGAGCTTCTGGGACTCCCTGTCCGTGATCTTCCGGAGCTAAAAGCCTGGAGCCTGGACTCTCTCGAGCTCTTCTGGGGCTGGCCGGATCCCGAGCGGCAACTGGAACTGGCGCACAGCGCGGTCGGGTTCTACAGCTGGCTGCGGGAACTCGTCCTCGAAGCCGTGGCATCCCCCGGACGCAATCTCTTTCGCTCCTTGGCGGAGCACGGCCTCAGCACGCCGGAGATCTGTTCCCTCGGCTACTTCCTGCTCATCGCAGGGCAGGAAACCACCACCCAGCTCATCAGCACGGCGCTATTCCGGCTTGCCGAGGGATCAGTGGGCTTTGACTGGAAAAACGCGGCCTCCGGAACCACTGCACGGGACCTCATCCGGCACGTCCTGGCTACGGAATCCTCCGTTCCCACATGGCGCCGGGTTGCCGCCCAGGACACAGTGCTCGACGGCGAGCGCGTCCCCGCCGGTGCCGAAATCCTCCTGGAACTCACGGGCAACCACGCGTCATCCGGCCGGGCTTCGGCGGCCCACGAGCAGGGTCCCACGGCCTACGGGCTGGCCTTCGGCTCAGGGATTCACCGTTGCCTTGGTGCGAAGCTCGCGGAACTGGAGGCCGCCGTCGTCGTGCAGGAAACCGCGGCAGCGATGCAATGCGTCCGTTTGGCAGAGCCGAACCCCGAGTGGCTGCGCCTGCTGTCCTTCCAAGCTCCGCGGACGGTCAGCGTCGGGATTTGAGGAAGTCGGTGGCTTCGTTCACGGCCGGCGCATCGGGGTGGATGCTGCGGGTTTCCGATCGCTGGTTCCGGATGCGAACCCAATCGCCGGGGTGCAGTTTCGGCAAGATTTTGGCGATGGCCAGCGCGCCATACATCAACGTATTAATCGCGACGAAGGTCGCCAAGACGGCAAACCAATCGGAATGCAGAATTCCCTCAGGAAACAAAATTCCGGTGGGAAGGGAGGCGGAAATAGCCATGATTACCCTGCCTTCGATGGTTCGCCAGTTGGTGAATGGTTGAGGTGTTTCCAGGTGGCTTGCCGGGCGAGGGAAATGTCGATGATTCCCTTGACGTAGACCACGTTGAGGAACATATCGAAGAACAACTCCGGAAAGAGCGTGACTGCCAAGAGGCGTGCCCGCCAGCCACCCTTCCACACGGTGACGACGCGTTCGATGGAGAAGACGACGCCGATTCCCAGCCAGAACGGGAACCAGACCCAGTTGTCCAGGGACAAAACCATAAGGAGGATCAGCAGGAGGTAGGCGCTGAGGGCAATCACTCCGTAGCCAATGCCGAACTGCTGCGCCCAGTAGCGGAGCGTCTGGGGTGTGGCCCCGTAAGCCCCAAGGTTTTCCAGGGCACCCCGCTGCCAACGGAGTCGTTGCGCCCACAAGGTGCGGAAATTCGGCATCAACTCGGTGACCACGGTGCATTGCATGGGGGAAATCATGAGGCCGCCGAGGGATTTCAAGGCAATCGTGAGCTCATTGTCCTCGGTCAACGATGCCGTGTCGTAAACGTCTCCCCGAATTCCCGGGATCGATTCGCCCCGGCTCTGGGCAACAGTGCGCAAGGCACGGGGACGGAAAAGCGAGGCCGTCCCGGTCAGCACAAAAACGCGGCCACGCCGTCGTCCGATTTCCCGGGAATACCGGATATATTCGTTGCGCTGGAATTGGCCGACAATTCCGTGTCCCTCTTCCCCGTAGAAAAGACCACCTACAGCCATCAGTGCCCGGTCATTGCTCATCCGCGCAACCGCGACTTCCAGGAATCCATCGTCAAGGCGGGTGTCGGCATCCATGACCATGACGACGTCGTTATCGCCTTGGCCTGGTAGCAGCCACTTCAGTGCCTGGTTGAGTGCGCCGGCCTTCTTCTTCGTGTTGTCCACCGATTCGAAGACCTCAACCCCGGCCTCGCGGGCAAGCGCAATAGTTGCATCCGTGCAGTTGTCGGCAACCACAACCACGCGTTCCGGGCGGTGCGATTGGGACAAAAGCGAAGACATGGTGGCGGGCAGCGAGGCTTCTTCATTGTGCGCAGGGATCAAGACGGTCACCGTGACCGGGCCAGCATACACACCGCGGGTTTCGGCCATGACGATCTTTGGCGCCAGTGGTGTCCGGGGATGCGCGGAGCGGCGTGATCTGTTGGCAATGCGCTGCTCCAGCACAGCCACGCCAGCGGATAGCAGAAGGGCAAAGGCTATGGCCACGAGAATCACGCGGGGCTGCGGCGCCACTGAATCGTAGAGAATCCTCCAGACACCGAGGACAATCCCCTCAGCCCGCGATTCGACCGCTGAATTCCCTGTCGAGGCAATAGCGAACCACAAGAGGGCCGCTGCACCGCCGACTGTTACCGCGATCACAATGCCGACCATGCGCTGAAATATCCCTCGACCCACCGGCGAATGCTATCAGTCGTTCGCGGCGCGAGGCCGACGCTCGCTCACATCATGGGCATTTCCGGCCGACCCTCGCTCACAAACAAGCCCTTTCCGGCCAACGCCCGCTCACAAACAAACCCTTTCCGGCCAACGCCCGCTCACATCATGTGATCGAGGGTTCTAGTTTTGGGCGCCATACGTGAGCGGGCGTCCACGGAAAAACCCACATACGTGAGCGAGCGTTGGAGGGGGTGCTGCGTAGACTGAGGATATGGGCGAGAGCCGCGACCTGCTGACGCCTGAGCAACGCAGCCTGAACATGTCCAAGATCCGGGGCAAGAACACCAAGCCCGAGCTCTTGGTCCGTCGGCTACTGCATGCCAAGGGTTACCGCTACCGGCTCCATGGCCGGGCTGCGGGCGGGAAATTGCCAGGCAGCCCGGATCTCGTGTTTGCCGGCCGGCGCAAGGTGATTTTCGTGAACGGATGCTTCTGGCACTTCCACGATTGCAAGGCAGGCCAGCACTCACCGACCGGCAACGCGGATTTCTGGGCAGCCAAGCGCAACCGCACCCGGGAGCGCGACGCCGGACAGCGCGAATTGCTGAGGGCCTCGGGATGGGAGGTTCTCACCGTGTGGGAATGCGAACTGCGGGACCGTTCGGCTTTGGAGAGTCAGCTCACGCAGTTCCTCGACGGCGGCCGAACAGGAAGTAGCTCAGCGGCCCGAAGAAATTGATGAAGCTTGCAGCCCGCCAAACAGCTTTGTTCCCCCTGATCTGGGCCGCGGGGGTCTTGGAAATGCTACGCTGTGCCGCGATGAGCAACGCCATCTGTCCCGCACCCATCACAAGCACGCCTACCCGCTGCCCCGGAGTCATGTCCTTCCAGGACTTCTTCTTTTTCTTGCCGTGCATGATGCCTCCATCTGCAGTGACTTGCCCTCTCAGGCTAGTCTGCCGGCCGCCCGGACGGAACAGGACGGAACAGGACGGAACCGGATGCCCCTCATAGCCGAGCCTGGCGCACCACTTCGCCCCAGGACTGCTGGGCCAGGTCCGTGACGGCGGCAAGGATCTCCGCCGGTGGCCGCGACAAGTCCAGCGGGTACTCCACAATGTCGATATCCGTGTTGAGGATCCGTCGCAGCTTCATCTCGCCCTTGCCCGCGTAGACCAGCCACGCCGTGGGCACTTGCAACGCCGTGCAGTAGGCCAGGAGTTGATAGTGGTCCGCGTTGAGCGATGCCCCGGAATCGGTGGCCGAGGCGTATTTCGAGTCGTACACCACCACGGGCCGGCCACCCAGGAAATGCACGGCGTCGGGGCGCACGGTGAGCCGGTCCGAATCCCGCACAGCTTCGTTGAGGGTGGCGCCGTATTGAAGCCGCATTTCACCCGGATGTGCCCGCATGGCCGCCCGCAAAGCCACACCCACGAATTCCTCAAACACAGTGGACATGTCCACTACAAACGAGGCGGTCTGCTGCTTCCCCTCGCCCGCTTCCGCAGAGGCATTCCGCAGGATGAGCTCGGCCAAGCGGAGGACAGGGTGGTAGCGGAGGTTCATCCGGTTGGCCTGCCACTTCGGCAGCGGCGCTCCGGACTGCAGCCGCGTGACGGCGTCGAGCTTTCCCTTGAGCTGCCGCAAGCGGCTCAGGACGTTTTGCCGCACGCCGGGAACCTTGCCCATCCGCTCAAGGGCGGCACGGAGAATGCGGTTCTCGGCAATGTCCTCGGTGAATTCGTCGTAGGAGACTTCCAGCGGTACCAGCATTCCGGGGCGCCGGGAGATCTGGTCCGAGATCCGGATACGGCCCTTGACCGTCCGGAGCGACTCGTCCACAGTGAGATAGCCCTGCAGCGGACCTCGGCTGAGCGCCCGCTCCGCCAACTGGGCGAGGGACTCGGCCAGGGCGCTCCACAGGTCCTTGTGCTCGACGGCGGCCACGGAATCCTCGCGGAATCCTTGGTCCCCGGCGTAGCTGAGGAGGAAGAGGAGCCGACTCAAGCCAAGGCGGTCCTTGGGCCGCACGTCGATTTGGACGGTGGGCGTCCGCACCGACCCCACCTTGCCCACAGGCTCGATGCGATAGAGCCCCATCCCCATCGCCGAGGCCTTCGCGAGTCCGCTCGAGTTGAGCAGGGCGGCCGTGTCCGGATCAAGCTTATCCACGATGCCACCGGAGAGCTCGTCCATGACGATGTGCCGCACCGCCGGTGCCTTGGTTGAAGCGCGGACCGCAGGCTTTCCAATGCCCGGGGGGCGGGCCGGCCGCGGTGGCGCGGTCTTAGCGGACCGCAAGTCGACCCAACAACTGGTCCAGCCCGAAGCGCTCCTCCAGCTGGGCCCGGTTCAACTGACCGTGGTAGTGCTCTTCCAGGAGTGGCATGAGTTCGTACTTCCAGATCCGGCGCAGCCCTGCGGGGTTCTGGGCCGCGTTCTTCATGAAGTAGGAGGGACCGATCATCAGGTCCCGGTCCCAATCGTCGATGGAGTCGTTCAAGGCGTCAAGCAGGTCCGCGTTGAGGGTGTCCAGGCCGCGGGCCGCGAGGAACCGCCGGAGCGAACCGCGGATCGGTTCCACCTTCGGATGCAACTCCACGAATGCGAAGCGGCGGCGGATGGCCGCGTCCATCATGGCGATGGAGCGGTCCGCCGTGTTCATGGTGCCGATGATGTAGAGGTTGTCCGGCAGGCTGAACGGTTCGTTGGGGCTGTACTGGAGGTAGATGCGGTCGTCACGGTATTCCAGCAGGAAGTACAACTCACCGAACACTTTCGCCAGGTTGGCCCGGTTCATCTCGTCGATGATGAGGAAGTACGGCTTGTTGGAGTTCCCGGGCTTCGCTGCTTCTTCCGCGAGTCGACGCAACGGTCCGGCCACCAACTTGAACGAAACCTGGCCGTCGTCGGTCTTGTCCGGCCGGTACCCCTCGAAGAAGTCCTCATACGCGTAAGACGGGTGGAACTGCACCAGCTTGACGCGCTCATCGGTGCTGTCGCCCGCGAGCTCGGCCGCCAAGTGCTTGGCGAGGTAGGTCTTTCCCGTTCCCGGAGGGCCGTAGAGCACCAATTGGCGGTTCTCCTCCAGGAGTTCGGCGATCTCCTTGAGCGGCTCGAGCTCCATGTGAAGGGACGCTGCGAACTCTTCCGTGAGGGGGCGGAACCCTTCAATCACGGGCTCGACGACGGCGTCCGGGGCGGCGGTTTCCTCGCCGTCGGACTCCGCTTCGGCCGGCAGGAGGGACTGCAGAGACTGGATGACCCTTGTAACGTCCACGACGATCCCCGACGTGGAGAGTTGGCGCTGGACGTGCCGCGGAGCCTCGGCAATCGGGTGGGTCTCATCGAACCAACGCACTTTACGGCGGAGCCGACGGTTGTCCTCATTGTGTTCCGGCTCGCCCAGGACCACTCCGATCCTGATGGCCCCGGAATTCTGGAACAGCGCGAGGTCGCCGGGCTTCATCACAGTCAGGAACGCGAAAACGGCAGTCTTGGTGTCCTCCCGCTCCACGTAGCCGAGGTGCTTGTAGTCCTCGTCCACGGCGTGCTGGACCACCCCGGCCGTCACCCCGGGAGTGAGTTCGCGGAGGTGTTCGACGTCGAGCGTCGCCTTTTCCTCGTCCCGCCACGCGGCGAGGAGCTCGGCGGAGTCCTGGTGCGTGCGCAGCAGCCACGCCCGGCGGCCAGGATCTCCCACTTTGCGCCACTGGCTGACGAGCTGGCGGTCGTACCAATCGATGCGCTGGCCGGCCTGTTCGTCCAGGTGAAGCCGGATGCGGTGGACATCCGCGGTGATGTCGGCTTCCGTTTCGCCGTGGGCACCGCCAACGAGCGAGGCGAAGGCGTCCCTGATTTCGCGCCGCTCAACGTCCGCGACCACGGGCTCGAAGTAACTGGGCCACGCCAAGTATTCGATGCTGCGCCGGATGGCCGGCTGGTCCTCGGGGGTTGCCGCCGCGAGTTCGTGGAATTTCAGCGGGTCCTTGAGGGCTTTGTTGATGCTCGCGTTGGACTGGCCATCGACGTGCGCCACGAACCGGCACAACCAGGTCAGGTGGTCCCAGATCGTCCAGTTGAACTCAGCGGTCCTGTCACGGATGACGCCGTGATCGGTCATCCCTTGGTACAGCTCCTTGGGGAGCTCGAGCTCGGGATCGAGCCAGGACGCGGCTTCGGCGACGCGGGCGCGCTTCACCTTGAGCGATTTGACCTCGTGCGCCAGGGGCAGGGACTGCAGGAAGAGAAGCTCGACGGCGAGCAACTTGGCCTCGCGGGAAGCCCCTTCCAGGTTCTGGCGCAGGTTGGTCATCATGGGCGCCTTGGCATCTCCGACGCCGCGTTCCAGGCGCTCCAGGAGCTCGCCGGCGGCGTCCACCGTCCAAGTGCGGGTACTGGCGTCGAGCGCCGAAGCCTTGCCTTGCAGCCCCGGGCCCAGCACGAACCACGCCGCATCTTCGATCTCCTTCGAGATACCGGGGGCACGGGTCAGTGGGGTTTTGGTGGAGGGAGTCACCATGCCAACTTACATGGTTTCTCTTGGTGCTGGCATCAAGAAAGCCGGCACCCCCGCCACAGGCGTCCCGCCTCTCATGTTCTGCCACATGCGTCCCACAACGTGCTTCCCGACGCATGCGCCCCGGGCCGATGCGCCCGGGAAGTTCAGTGCATCCCGAAGCGATAGCCGGCAGGCACCGGCTCCCCGGGACACACTTCCTGCCACAGCTCGGCGATCCCGTCCTCGCCTTCCCGGATGTCCGGTATTTCGACGCCGTCCCGCAGCATCGCTGCTGCCTCCCGGCCTTGGCCGACACCCGCGAGGGCGAGCGCCGTCAGGAAACGGACGCGTCCGACGTCGGACATTCCGGCAGGTGCCTCGCTCGCCAGGGCGAGTGCTTGGGCGGGGTCTCCGTGCCGGATGCTGAGGGTCATGGCTTCGCTGAGCAAGGGGAGATTGGACGGTTCCAGCCGGCTCGCGGCGGCAAGTTCCGCCAAGCCGTTGTCAGTCTTGTTGGTGGCGAGAAGCGCCAGGGCCCGGCCCCTTGTGGCGAGGACCTTGGAACGGGGCGAGAGGTCCTCGGCAATCAGCGCGGCGCCGTATCCGGCGATCGCACCGCCAAGATCCTGGCGGGCGTGCTTCATCGTGGCCAGGTGGAACTGTGCCTCGGCTCCGCCATCCTTGGCCAGCAGCTCTTCCCAATCGGCTCCGGCCACAAAGGTCCCGGCGCCCAGGAAGCTGGCCCCGTCCAGCAGGCTGTGCCACGGACCCGTTTCCTCGATGGCCTCAGGGGTTGCGTCATCCGCGAAGGGAGTGCCGATTTCGTCCAGCCACCCGCGGCCTGAGTGCCGCCGTCGGGCACTTTCCAAAGCACCCCAAGCACTGCCGCGGACCAGCATCTCGTCCGGAGGCAGGGCATAGTTCCGCGCGGCTTCGGCAAGGGCGACTTCGAGCTCCGCGTCCGGGACGAGGTCTTCGAGCCGGGCGCTGGCGTGGGTCACGGCCGCATCCCAATCCTGGCCGTGGGAGGTTGCGGGATCCAGCTTCGCGTTGCCGTAGGCCTCTACCCAACTCCACTCGGCGCCGGCAGGCATGGCCAGATGCTCGAACTGTGTCTGCGCGAGCCCAGCCTGGATCTCCGCGTAGGGGCCAGCGCCCGGGCTGAGCCATTCCTGCCAGCGCTTCCCGCCGTCGCCCTGGCCCCAGACGAACAGCTTCTTGCCCCGCAGGAGGCTCGTGGACAGCATGGCCAGGCCGTCGCCGTCGTGGTCTACCGCGGCGATCCAATGCCGGTGCCCAGGCTGGATGTCGAAGAAGAAGTCCGCGGCGTGCGGGCTGTTGACCAGCCAGGTGGCGTCCATGCCTTGGTGTTCCGTGGGCCGGACGCGGGCGATGTCGGTGGTGTAATCGCTACCGAAAGCCTCGGAGGCGGGCGCGATCACGCGCGTTTCCGCCGTCTCGGGAACCGCGGCGTTGCTCCACCAGTACATGGGGACCTCGTGGTCATGCGGGTTCCTGATCCGGACCGCTGTGAGTAGGACGTCCGAGTCCTCCGGAAGCCACATGTCCACTTGGAAGACCACTTCGCGGAGGCGTTCGAACTCCCACATGCGCAGAATGTCGTGGCCTTCGGGGGACTTGACGATCGCCGTGTGCAGCGGATCGCACGTGGTGGGCGAGTGACCGCGCGTGCCGATGTTCCATTCGAGCCCGCCGGCGAACCACGCCTTGCGCAGGGCGATGTTGGCGAACTGCAGTGTCCCATGGGTGTGGAGGAGCTGCTTTCCCGAGGCCTTGTCGAAGAGCTGCCAGAGCCGGCCGCCCAAGGTGGGGAGGACAACGGCACGCAGCTTGTTGTTCTCGAGCACGACGGCGGGCACCTCGTGGGCAGTCCGCTCGCGGGAGTAGCCGTCCTGCATCAGGTACGGGAACATGTTCGGCACCTGGCCATAGCGAGCCGCCGCCCGCAGCTCCTCCGGGACGCCGTCGCCGATTCTGTACGGCTGGTCCAACTCAGCCATGACCACCGGCAGGGGGCTATTGGGACCCAACTCCGCCATGTTCAGGGTGATGGTGGAGAAGCTCACGTTTTGCATCTTTATGACTCCTGGAGGCTATTTTCGATCGTAAGACTTCACCCATCTTTGACCCAAGTCGCCGCTGTGTAAAGGGAGCCACCCAACTAGCTCGCATTTGATGTCGTTTTGAGGGCCCAAAACGACATCAACTGCCAGTCAGTTGGGATTGTCAGCGGGAGACGGCGCGGGCGGCCCTCACCAGGTCCCGGTTGGTGACCATGTACGCCGTCGGGTCTGAATCGCCGGGTGTGCCGAAGGAGTCCCCACGGTCCTTCCGCGTGGAAACCGTGGCCTTGGCGGACAAATGGACCGCGCTCAATCCTGCGGCGTGCAGGGCGGGGATATCGTCCAAGGCGAGTCCGCCGCCAGCCATGACCTCAAGCCGCCCCGCCGCCCGCTGGACCATGCGCTCGAGGGTCTCGATCCCCGCTCCCACCGTCGCGGCGCCCCCGGAGCTGAGCACCCGCGTGAAACCAAGTTCCACGAGTTGCTCGACGGCGGCCGCCGGGTCCGGGGTTTGGTCGATGGCCCGGTGGAAGGTCAGTTGGGCATTGGGGTTGGTCCGCAGAGCCGTGTTGGCGAGCTTTCGCGTGGCTTGGACGTCGATGTGACCGGCGGCCGTGAGGACTCCGATCACCACGCCGTGGGCCCCTTGCCCGAGCAGGAACCGGATCTCGCGGTCCATGGTGTCCAAGTCCGCGTCGGAGTACAGGAAGTCTCCTGGCCGGTTGCGGATCAGCGGGTGGATCTCCAGCCGTCCGTCGGCGGCTT
The DNA here is from genome assembly GCF_052115325.1 of Arthrobacter sp. 2RAF22. Lineage (NCBI taxonomy): Bacteria > Bacillati > Actinomycetota > Actinomycetes > Micrococcales > Micrococcaceae > Arthrobacter > Arthrobacter sp. 2RAF22. The sequence continues at coordinate 43,929 of NZ_JBFRGL010000011.1, forward strand.
CCTGCGCGGCTTCCATCAGCCCTTGGCTCGGGGTCAGTCCCCCGAGCTCCAAGGCGCTGCAAAGTTCAATCCGGTCCGCGCCTTCTTCAGCGGCAACGGCAGCGCCCTGGGCACCGACGGCGACGATCTCGAGTTTCATGGGAAAACTCTAACGGCCACCGCAGTGCCCAGGGCGCTGCTGCAATGCTTCGCTAGGCCCGATAGGGCTCCAGCTGCTCCTTCTGTTCGGGAGTGAGCCTGCGGACACGGCCGGTGGACTCGTCGACGAACGCCAGATGGGTACTCGCGTTGACGCAATCCTGGCCCGTCACGGGATCTTTGATGACGTAGTGAAGGTCAAAACTTGCCCCCTTCACGGCCCCTACCCAGATCTCAACCAGTGCGGGAATGTTCCGGTACTCCAAGGTCCGGACGTACCGGACCTTGTGCTCCACCACGAGGGTCATGACCCCATCCTCAACGGAGTCGAAAACAGAGACCGGTGGTTCCACTCCGGGGAGTCCGGCACCCCGCGGCGGACCGAAGGCCGCGATGCGGGCCTCTTCGAGCATGCGCACGATCTGGACGTTGTTGATGTGCCCGTACGCGTCCATGTCTCCCCAACGCATGGGTACTTGGACCGAAATTCGCTCGCTCAGCTGTGCACCGCCGTCGAGTCATCCACAACCGTCTCCTCGGCATCCTCACCGGCGAACTGCGACATGTAGAGGCGGTAGTACGCACCCTGCAATGCGAGCAATTGGTTGTGGTTGCCCTGCTCCACGATGCTGCCGTTTTCCATCACCAGGATGGTGTCGGCGTCGCGGATGGTGGACAAGCGGTGGGCGATGACAAAGCTGGTGCGATCCGTGCGGAGGGCAGCCATGGCCTTCTGCAAGAGCAGCTCCGTACGGGTGTCCACGGAGCTTGTGGCCTCGTCCAGGATCAACAGCGAAGGATCGGAAACGAAGGCCCTCGCGATGGTGATCAGCTGCTTCTCGCCCGCACTGACGTTGTTGCCTTCCTCGTCGATGATGGTCTGGTAGCCATCCGGTAGCGCACGCACGAAGCGGTCCACGTAGGTGGCCTTGGCCGCCTCCATGATCTGCTCCTCGGTGGCATCGAGGTTGCCGTACTTGATGTTGTCATAGATGGTCCCGCCGAACAGCCAAGCGTCCTGCAGCACCATGCCCACCTTGGAACGAAGCTCGGAACGGCTCAGCTCCTTGATGTCCACCCCGTCCAGGGTGATACGGCCCGCATTGAGCTCGTAGAACCGCATAACGAGGTTGACGAGGGTGGTCTTGCCCGCGCCTGTGGGTCCGACAATCGCGACGGTGTGTCCGGGCTCCGCACTAAGGGAAAGGTTCTCGATGAGCGGCTTGTCGGCCACGTAGCTGAAGGACACGTTCTCGAACTCGACGTGGCCGTCCGTGCGCGGGGGCAGGTGGCGGGCCGCGTTCTCCGGCATTTCCTCGTCTGCATCCAAGAACTCGAAAACGCGCTCAGCAGAGGCCACGCCGGACTGGAGCATGTTGGCCATGCCGGCGATCTGGCCAAGCGGCTGGGTGAATTCACGCGAGTACTGGATGAACGCCGTGGCGTCGCCAAGGCTCATGGACCCGGAGGCCACACGCAAACCACCGACGACGGCGATGCCCACGTAGCTCAGGTAGGACACGAAGTTCATGGCCGGGAAGATGATGCCGGAAACGAACTGTGCCCCGAACGAGGCCTTGTACAGGGCTTCGTTGCGTTCGTCGAAGCGCTCCAGCATGTCCGCGTCGCGCCCGAAGACCTTGACCAGCTCGTGGCCGGAGAACGATTCCTCGATCTGGCCGTTGAGAGAGCCGGTGTTCTTCCATTGGGCGGCGAAGAGCTTCTGGCTGCGCGAGCCGATCACGCCGGCAAGGACGCCGGAGAGCGGCAAGGCAACCAGCGCAATGAGGGCCAGCTGCCAGGACACGATGAACATCATGATGGTGATGCCGAAAACCGTCAGCACCGAGCTGACCAGCTGGGCGAACGCCTGCTGCAGCCCTTGCTGGACGTTGTCGACGTCGTTGGTCACGCGGGAGAGGATGTCGCCGCGCTGGCGGGTGTCGAAGTAGTTCAGGGGCAAGCGGTTGAGCTTGGCCTGGACGTCATTGCGGAGCCGGTTGATGACTTTCATGACGATCTTGTTCAGGATGTAGCCCTGGGCCCACAGGAAGATGTTGGCCACGAAGTACATCAAGAGCACGATCGAGATCAGGAACGTGAGCTTGGAGAAGTTGATCCCGTTGGTGAGCTCCATCTTGGAGACCATGTCCGCGAAGTTGTTCTGGCCGGCTTGGCGGAGTCCTTCGGCGAAGGCGGCCTGGCTCACGCCGGGAGGCAATTGCTTGCCCATGACGCCGCCGAAGATGACGTCCATGGCGCTGCCGAGGATCTTCGGGGCGATGACGTTCAGGACGACCGAGACCACCACGAGGCCGATGACGAAGACGACTCCGGCAGCCTCCGGCTTGAGCAGCCCGAGGAGCCGCTTGGCCGACGGTCCGAAGGCCTTTGCCTTCTTGGCCGGCAGGTTGCCGAACATGCCGCCGTCGGCTTCGCCCGGGGTGTATTCGGTTTCCTCGATGTCGTCATCGTCCACCGCCGTTACGGCACCGGCGGCGTCCGCATCCTTCACTTCCGCAGCGTCGCGCGCGGCCTTCGCTGCTTCGGCCTTCGCGGCCCAGCCGCGCTTTTGCTGATTCTGTTCGCTCATGCCACTTCCTCCGCGCTCAGCTGGGATTCGACGATCTCCTGGTACGTGGGTGATGTTTCCAGGAGTTCTTCATGGGTGCCGCGGTCGACGATTCTGCCGTTGTCCAGGACCAGGATCTGGTCCGCGTCCGCAATGGTTGAGACGCGCTGGGCCACGATGATGACCGTGGCATCCTGCGTCTTTTCCTTGAGCGCCCTGCGAAGGCGGGCGTCCGTGGCCACATCCAAGGCCGAGAAGGAGTCGTCAAAGAGATAGACCTTGGGCTGCGTCACCAGCGCCCGGGCGATGCAGAGGCGCTGCCTCTGGCCACCGGAGACGTTGGTGCCGCCCTGGGCCACACGACGGTTGAGGCCGGAGGACTTTTCCATGACGAAGTCCTTGGCCTGTGCGGTTTCCAGCGCATCCCAGAGTTCCTGGTCCGTGGCGTCGGTCTTGCCGAAGCGCAGGTTGTGCTCGATGGTTCCGGAGAACAGGTACGGCTTCTGCGGCACGGTGGCCACGCGGCTGGTGATCTCGTCGCGGTCCAGGCTGGTGACTGGAACGCCGTCGAGCAATACATCGCCGGACGCGACGTCGTACAGGCGCGGAAGCAGCGACACCAAGGTGGTCTTGCCTGCGCCGGTGGAGCCGATGATCGCGAGGGTCTGGCCCGGCTCCGCGGTGAAGGAGATGTTGCTCAGCACGGGAGCTTCAGCGCCGGGGTATTTGAAGGTGACATCGCGGAATTCGACGCGACCCTTCTTTTCCGCGGGCGCCACGGGCGCCTTCGGATCGTGGATGGAGGGTTCGACGTCGAGGACCTCGCCGATGCGGTCCGCGCACACGGACGCGCGCGGGATCATCATGGCCATGAAGGTACCCATCATGACGGCCATGAGGATCTGCAGGAGGTACTGCAGGAATGCCGTCAGGGAACCCACCTGCATGTTGCCCGCGTCCACCCTTTGGCCGCCAAACCACAGCACTGCCGCCGTGGAAAGGTGCAGGATCATTCCGATGGCCGGGAACATCAGGACAAACAGGTTGCCGATCTTGACCGACACCAGGGTGAGGTCCTTGTTGGCATCGCCGAAGCGCTTGGCCTCGTACGGTTCACGAACGAACGCCCGTACCACACGGATGCCGATGATCTGCTCGCGCAGGACACCGTTGATGGCGTCGATCTTCTTCTGCATGGAACGGAAGAGCGGCATGAGCCGGACCACGAGGTAACCAACCACGGCCACGAGGACGGGAACCGAGACCCAGACGAGCCACGAGAGGCTGAGGTCCTCGCGCAAGGCCATGATGATGCCGCCGACGCACATGATGGGCGTGGACACCATGAAGTTCAGGCCCATCAGCATGAGCATCTGGACCTGCTGGACGTCGTTGGTGCCACGGGTGATCAACGTGGGTGCGCCGAAGCTGTTGACGTCCTTGGCCGAGAAGCTGCTGACCTTCCGGAAGACGTCCCTGCGCAAGTCGCGGCCCATGGCCATGGCCACGCGGGATCCGAAATAGACACCGGCAATGGCCGCGACGACCTGGCCGAGCGCGACCGCGAGCATCAGGGCGCCGGTTTGCCAGATGTAGTTGGTATCCCCCCGGGACACCCCTTCATCGATGATTTTTGCGTTGAGGCTTGGAAGGTAAAGGGTGGCAATGGTAGACGCCAGCTGGAAGATGATGACGGCTAGTATCTGCGGCAAATACGGCTTGGAGTAGCGCCGTATCAGGGTGACAAGCATGCCCACGGATCCTTAATGAGAGTGCGCGAATGAATTACTGCGAATGACTAAATACTGCGAATGACTAAATACATGGATAGCAGCAGGCGCTGACAGTATTAGTCCCTCAACTCTACGAAATCCGTTGCCCCAGCGAAATATCGATAGCCAAATATCATCCTTGCGGCGTAGCTGAGCCGCTGCAGCGCTTCAAAACTCGCTGCAGCGGCTCCCGTCGCCAGCCTGGCAGGCTCCCGGCCCGCGTCCCGCGGGCGCGGAGGAGGCGGACTCCCCCTAGCCCGCGTGCCGCCCGGTTTCGCCCGCCCGTGAGGCATCACCGGCGAGGAGCAGCAAGGCAGCCCGTTCCTGGCGGCGGCGTTCCCGCTTGAGTTCCTTGCGCAGCGCGGCCAACTCCTCGGCGATCCGCGACTGCTCGACGGCGGTGGCAAGTTGTTCTTGCACGCGTACTTGGAGCTCGCGCTGCGCCTTGCTCAACTGAAGCTGTTGCTCGGCCAGCAACCGTTGGGTGCGGGCCAGCTGGTCCTGGACTTCGCGCAGGCCAGCTGCCGGATCGGGCCGTTCCTGCGTCAGGATGCGGGCGAACTCAAGGTCCAGCTCATCGTGCTCCTTCTCGGCTGCCGCTCGGGCGCGGCTGGCACCCAAGGGGGTGCCGGCGTCGTCGGCTGCTGGGACAAACCCAGCGGACTCGATAACCGGCAGGGTGGAGGTGTCCAGAGTCATCCCGGCCTCGCCGGAAGCGTTTGCCAGCAATTCCCTCTCAGGCGTTGCGTCCACGGTTTTCCGCAGTGGAACTTCCTTGATGAAGAGCACTGCTATGAACGCGACCAGGGCAATCGCCGCGGAGATCATGAAGATCTGGGCGGTGGCATCGCCGTAGGCGGCCCGCATAATGTCGCGGATCGGGGCCGGCAAATCCGTCAGGTCCATGCTCGCATTGCTGGAGCCGCCGCTCACCGGGATGTGTGCCGCGGCGAGGCCTTGGGTGGCAAGGTCCTTGACGTGCGTGGCCATGATGGCACCGAGCACCGAAACACCGATCGCACCGCCGACGGAGCGGAAGAATGCCACGGACGCGCTGGCGGTGCCGATGTCCTGCGCGCGGACGGTGTTCTGGACCGCGAGGACCAGGTTCTGCATGAGCAAGCCAAGGCCCAGCCCGAAAATGGCGGTGTAGCAGCAGGTGATCCACAGTTCGGTGGTGTGGTCGATGGTGCCGGTGAAGGCAAGGCCACCGGCCAGGAACACGGTACCCGCCAGGAGGAAGCGCTTCCACTTTCCGAAGCGGCTGATCAGCTGGCCGGATGCCACCGAGCCCAAGAGATTGCCCGCAATCATGGGCAGCGTCAGGAGGCCGGCCTCGGTAGGCGTGGCGCCACGGGCTACCTGGAAGTACTGGCCAAGGAACGTGGAGGAGCTGAACATCGCGATACCGACGGCGACGGAGGCCAGGATCGCCAAAGCCGTGGTGCGCTGGGAGATGATCTTCAGCGGAATGATGGGCTGGGCCACCTTGGATTCGACCACTACCAGCAGGGCCAGGAGAAGCACGCCGCCGCCTACCATGAGGGCGGACTGCCAGGAGATCCAGTCGTAATAGTCCGGGTTGCCGGCGAAGGAAACCCAGATCAGGAGCAGGCTCACGCCCGAGGTCAGCAGGATGGAGCCGAGCCAGTCGATCTTGGCGGGGCGCTTGATGTGCTGGATCTTGAGGGTCACCTGGAGCAGGATGAGTGCGACGACGGCGAGCGGCACGCAGACGAAGAACGTCCAGCGCCAGCCGAGCGGGCTGTCAACGATGAAGCCGCCGAGCAGCGGGCCACCTGCGGTACCGACCGCCATGACGGCGCCCATGTAACCCGAGTACTTGCCGCGGTCCCGCGGCGGAATCATGGTGCCGATGATGGCCTGGGCCAAGGCGGTGAGGCCGCCCATCGCGATGCCCTGGATGACGCGGGCGGTGAGCAGGAAGGGAATGCTCGTGGAGAAGCCCGCCATGACCGAGCCGGCCACGAAGACCACGATGCTCAGCTGGACCAGGAGCTTCTTGTCGAAGAGATCGGCGAGCTTGCCCCAGATCGGGGTAGTTGCGGCGTTGGCCAGCAGTGCGGCCGTGATGACCCACGCGAAGTCCGTTTGCGTGCCGTGGAGATCGGACATGATGGTCGGGAGGGCGTTGGCCACGATGGTGCTGCTCAGGATGGCGGTGAAGAATGCCGCGAGGAGGCCCGTCAGGGCCTCCATGATCTGGCGGTGCGTCATGGGCGCGGATGACGCCGGTACCGCCGTCGAACGTTCTTGTATTCGGGTTGCCAATGCTGCTGCTCCTAAGCTGTGTGGTTCAAGTGGTGGGAGCCGGCCGCCGTTGCCCGGACTGAGTGGTTGAGTGATGTGGTCAATTTCTCCAGGACCTGCCCTGCTTCCAAGGCGTCTTCCTCGCTCCACTCCGCGAGGTAGGCCCGCAAATTGAGGCTGCGCTGTTCTTCGAAGTTCCGGACCTTTTCGATGCCGGCTTCGGAGAGGGCCACCAATTGGGCCCTGCCGTCGGCAGGATCGGGACGGCGGACCACCAAACCGAGTTCCTCCAGTTCGGCGATGTGCCTGCTGAGGACCGGTGGGCTGACGCCGAGCCGGGATGCGAGCTTCGTGGCCCGGGACTCCCCCTCGCCGATGAAGCGCATGACGCCCTGCAAGGCGAACCCGACGTCGGCATCCTTCGCGATGTTCGCGGTCACGATGCAACGCAGCACCCGCTGGAGATCGAAAATCTGATGGACGAGTTCGGTTGCTGTGCTGGATGCTACAGCCATGGAAGACACCTCACTTTTGTTTGCCTAAAGCAACTATACGCCCAAATGATTGCTTTGGGAAACTAATGATGTGTGAGATGCGTTAAACACCTAGCGCGAGCTGGCAGTTAATGCCCTCATCTTTCGAAAAATGGGTCATTACCTGCCAGCTCGCGCTGGGGTGTGAAGCGTCTGGGGTGTGAAGCGTCTGGGGTGTCAGTCGCCCAAGTGCGTCGGGCCGAACATCTTCAGGAGGGTTTCAACCACGACGACGTTGGGGCCGTCCGCGGCGAAGCCCTCTTTGAGCGCGTCCCCGACGTCCTCCGGGGCCACCCTGCGGGCCGGGACGCCGAAGGCCTCGGCAAGCTTGACGAAGTCCGGGCGGGCGAGCTCGGTGGCCGTGGCCTTGCCGAAGGCGCCCACCATGTATTCGCGCAGGATGCCGTAACCGCCGTCGTCCACGATCAGCCATGTGACCGGGACGTTGTGCTGCTTGGCGGTGGCCAGCTCGGAGATCGAGTACATGGAGGACCCGTCACCGGAGACGGCCAGCACGCGGCTCGGCTTGCCCACGGTTTCCAGTCCCACGGCACCGCCGATGGCCGCCGGGAAGCCGTAGCCGAGGCCGCCGGCGCCCTGGGCCGAGTGGAACTGGCCTTCGCGGGAATCCCAGCAGCTCCAGCCCCAGTACGCGGAAATCGTCATGTCCCAGAAGGTCTGCATGTCCGCCGGAACGGCCTCGCGGATATCGGCCATGAACTTCAGTTCCTTGCCGAGGTCCTGCTCTTCAAGCCGTGCCTTGACCTTGGCGAGGGACTCCTTGACGAGGTCCTCGGGCGTGATGCCGTGCCAATCCGGTGCCGCAGCCGTCGCAGCAAGTGCCTCATCCAAGGCAGAATCGAGGGCGGCGAGGGCCTGGCCGGCGTCGGCGCGGATGCCCAGGCCGGGCCGGTTGGACTCGAGGACCCGGGGTTCGGCGTCGATCTGGATGATGCGACCGCGCGGCTCGAAGGTGAAGTAGTTGGACGTCACCTCGCCCAGGGAGGAACCAATGACGATCAGCACGTCGGCGTCCTCGAGGACATCGGTCATGTGGCGGTCTTCGATCCAGGACTGCAGGGACAGCTCGTGGGTCCAGGGGAACGCCCCGTTGCCACCGGGCGTGCAGATCACCGGGGCGCGGAGTTTCTCGGCGATAGACAGGAGCGACTTCTCGGCCCGGCCACGGCGCGTGCCGCCGCCGGCGATGATCGCCGGACGCTCCGCCGTCGAGAGCCATTTGACGGCTTCGCGGATCAGTTCCACACGTGGCGGGTTGTCGGCCGCTTCGGCGAGGGCGTCCTCCACCGGCGGGACCATGATGGGGTCCAGGAGCACGTTCTGCGGAATTTCGATCCACACCGGGCCCTGCGGAGAGGAAATGGCCTCGGTCCAGGCATCCTGGATGGCCGAGGGAATCCCGGACGCGTGCTGGATGAGGCGCTGGCTCTTGGTGACGTTCGCGGCCGAGGCTTTCTGGTCATCGAGCTGGTGGAGCATGCCCTTCCGGCGCGCCCCCAGACCTTCCAACGGGATCTGGCTCGCGACGACGACCATCGGCACGCCGCTCGCGTACGCTTCCTGCAATCCCGCCAGGGACGTCAGCGCCCCCGGACCGGTGGAGAGGAACAGCACCCCGACCTCGCCGGTGGCACGGGAGTACCCGTCCGCGGCGAACGCCGAGTTGTTTTCCACGCGGGAGGACACGAAGTGAAGCTTGCCGCGGCCCATGGCGTCGAACAGGCCCAGGGCGTGCTGGCCGGGGATCCCAAAGACGGTCTTCGCACCGAGCGCCTCGAGGGTCTCGACGACGAGGTCCCCGCCGTTGCGGACAGGCCTGCCAGGGGCCTCAGGCCGCGAGGGGCCCCCGGCCGAGCTTGCGAGGGTGGGGAGCGGCTGGGGATTCACTTGAGGGCCTCCGCAGCGTTGGCGACGAAACCGGCCGGGCGCCGGGATTCCTGGCCAAGCGCCTGGGCAGCGTAGCCATTAAGGGCGCCGTGGCGGCTGCCTTCGACGGCGTTGTCCGCCATGAGGGTGACGAGCTCGTAGGCAACGTGGCTGGCCGCGACGCCCGTGATCTCGGCGTGGTCGTAGGCCGGTGCGACCTCGACGATGTCCGCGCCCACGAGGTTCATGCCGCGGAAGCCACGGATGATTTCGAGGAGCTCGCGGCTGGTGATGCCGCCGGCTTCAGGCGTGCCGGTACCCGGAGCGTGGGCCGGATCGAGGACGTCGATGTCCACCGAAATGTACAGCGGACGGTTGCCGATGCGGTCCCGGATCTTGGCCACGGTTTCGAGGACGCCCTGGTAGTAGACGTCCGCCGAGGTGACGATGCCGAAGCCGAAGCGGTGGTCGTCGTCGAGGTCCTTCTTGCCGTAGAGCGGGCCGCGGGTGCCGACGTGGCTGATGGCCTCGGTGTCCAGGATGCCTTCTTCGACGGCGCGGCGGAACGGGGTGCCGTGGGTGTACTCGGCGCCGAAGTAAGTGTCCCAGGTGTCCAGGTGGGCGTCGAAGTGAAGCATGGCAACGGGCTCGCCGGCGCGTTCGGCGGCGGCGCGGAGCAGCGGCAGGGCGATGGTGTGGTCGCCACCGAGCGTCACGAGCTTGCTTCCATTGGCGGTCAGGTCCAGCGCGTTCTGCTGGATGGTCTCGATAGCCTCGTTGATGTTGAACGGGTTCACGGCCATGTCGCCGGCGTCGGCAACCTGGATATTCTCAAAGGGGCTGACGTCCCAGGCCGGGTTGTACGGGCGCAGCAAACGGCTGGCTTCACGCACGTGGTTGGCGCCGAAGCGGGCGCCGGGGCGGTAGGAAACACCGGAGTCGAAGGGGACGCCGACCACCGTGACATCGGCCTTGGCAACCTGGTCCAGTCGCGGCAAGCGGGCATAGGTGGCAGCACCGGCATAGCGCGGGATTCGGGCCGAATCAATGGGACCGAGGTTGCCGTTGGCCTCAATACGAAGCTCTTCCAAAATGCGCCACTCCTTTGTGAATAGGTGGATCGGACAGTGACTGTGACACCAATCATACACTCAAAGTTGTCTTATATGCATCACTTGTTTACATCAGCAAAAACCGCCATTGTCCCCTCAACAAGACCGGGCCGGGCGCCTTTGCGCCCGGCCCAGCTTGTCATCTCATGCCTCCTCCCGGGCTACTTGTTCCCGAAGGGCGTCACGTGGAAGTCTCCAAACGACACTTGATGGCCGTCCGTATCCAGCACAACGAGGCTGTCCATTCCGTTTTTCACATCGTCGGGCAGCACGAAGGTCAGGGTATTTTGCTGCGTCGGGAAGAACCAGCCCAAACGGTAGCTGCGCTTGTTCAGGTAGACGTAGTACCACTGGCCGTACTCCACGTTGTGGACCGTCACGGTCTGCCCGCTGCGGTACTTATCCGTTCCGAGCCCCAAGTCCAGCGGCGGAGTCGCGCCGATCAACTCCTGGGAAGCCACGGCAGGCTCCGAACCAGGCTTCGCAGGCTTGACCTTCAGCTCGACCGCTGGCCTGGCCAACTGAAGGGACGCAAGCTTGGCACCGTTGTTTGCGCTGACCGGGATGGTGATTGCCGGGATCTGCTTGGCCGCGATGTCGGCGTCGGCCAGCGTGTAGGTGGAGGTGAGGTTGACCGACTCGCCCACGGCCAGGGTTGGCTTGGACAAACCAATGGCCGCAGCCGAAAGGTCCGTCAACGCCACATTGCCGCTGTTGCTCACCGTGTAGGCGAAGGTGACGGTATCGCCCGGACCGGCAAATCCATCCCCGTCAACATCATTGAAGGTGGGAACCACCGATCCGTTCACTTGGGGATGACGGACCATCAGATCCACCTCGTCACCCGTGACCGTGTAGTTCTGGGTGGCAGCCCCACTACCGGTCACCTGCCAGCCGGTGCTGGGGACGAAGAATCCCTGGGCCGCTTCGTCTGCCGTCACGGTGTGCTGCGGGGTGCCGCAGAGGTAATTGCCCCACACGCTAAGGGCGCTGAACCGGCAGTTGCCCGAGCCTGGCGGCAGGAACGGTTGGAAGTTGCCGGACTGCGGGACAACGGATTCCGTGACGTTGCCCGTGCTGTACACCCGGAACTTGTAAGGCACCGTACTACCTACGGCGTACGGGTGGCTTGCCAGGTCCCGTCCGGCGTCATTGCGGGCGCCGAAAATGTAGGCGCCCACCACGTTGCTGGCGGAACCACCCGAAACCGTCACGGACACGGGTGCGGTAATCGACGACCCGCCCACGTTCAACCTGGCGGTCAGGGGAACCGCACCTGCCTTGGCGTACGACGGCGCCGCGACAGTCAGCTGGACAGTCGCCGAGGCGCCCGGATCGAGGGAGGCGAGCTGCGCCGTCGTCGACGTCCAATCCTGCAAGGCATCAAGGCTGACGGTCGAAGCGGGAAGCGGTGAACTGTCGTTGTTGGTGACGGTCACGCTGAGCTGGGCGCTGCCACCGTTCGTGACGGTGGAGGCACCGGGGACGACGACGGCGGCAACCGGGCTCAGCCAGGCCGTGTCGAATTTCCCGAAGGTGATGGTGTTGCTGTCACCTTCGTACAGGACGCCGAAAGTCCCGTCCGAAAGGGCACTCAGGGTGGAGTAGGACATGCTTCCGGGCTTGAAGACGCGCGAGGAGCCCCACGTCTTGCCGTCGTCGGCAGAGTAGCGGACAGTACCGTCCACCCGCGCGCCGCCGGCGGTAGGAGTGGGCGAATTGGAGAAGAGCAGCTTCTTGGCATCCGCCGATCCTTGAGCCGCGTCCGGATACATCCTGGTGATCGAGCCGTTGTTCCGCGGATCCGGGAGTTGCGTCTCGGCAACAGGCGTGCTGTACGTGACACCGCCGTCGGAGGAATACCCCACCTTCCGGAAATGCGGATTGGCGCCGGTGCTGTCCCGCGAGTTCAACATGACGCGGCCGTCGGAGAGTTCCACCGCCTTGTTCTCGTCCATGCCCGTTCCGGTGGGCTTACCCATGTTCCACGTCTTGCCGTGGTCATCGGAGTAGACGCTGTACGCCTGGATCTGGCGGCTCCCGTCGGGCTGGACAATGGTTCCGGCAAACTGCTGGATGAGCCTTCCGGCGTGCGCTCCGTACTTGAGCTGGATGCCCTCGCCGGACGAAGCGAACATGCTGACCACGCCGCCAACGTTGGGGACGCCGTTGACAGTGCTGCCGTTTGGCTTGACGGTACTGGTGACCAGCGGACCTGCAAACCCGGCGTAGGCGGAACCCGCAGCGTAGCTGGAGGGCACAGGCAGGGTGGTCTGATTGGCCGGATCCGTGGACCACGTGAGTCCGCGGTCGGTGGAGACGGACACTTGCGAGCTGATCACGTTGGGGTCGGTGTCGTCGTTGCCGAGCACGCTGCCCGCAAATCCCTGGTTCTTCGAGTAGACGTGGAAGTTGAACACCGTCCCGGTGACTTTGTCCACGACGTAGCTGGGGTCGCTGAAACCGTATTTCTGTACGCCCGCTGAGCCCATCTGTCCCCGCGCGATGAAGGTGGGACTGCCCCACGTCTTTCCGCTGTCGGTGCTGCGCCGCTGGACGATCGAGTTGGCCGAGGGTGAATCGCCCCCATCGGGACGGCCATCGTAGGAAGCCAGGAGGACTCCGTCGCCCAAGTCCGCGAGCGCGACGATCCGGTAATACTTGCCGAGCACGGGGTCGATGGCGTTGTCACCGTTGGAAGCCAGGACCTGCTCGGCGTAGCTTCCCGGAGGGTTGGAGGGAACGTTGGGACTCGGGAATGGATCCAACGCGGCGTAGGCGGGCACAACGGTTGACGTCACGAGAACTGCGGCGGCTGCCAAGGAGACGGCTAGTCTGCCCCGACTCCATCCCGGCCGCCTCCTGACCCTGTCACTGAGTAGCGGGTTATTCATGCGTAGCCCTTTCGTTTTTGGTCACATCCAACATAGGACGTTCTATATGCTACGTGATGCCGCTCACATGCCAAATGCTTGAATGCGTCTTTCCTGGAAGTGACCCGCCTCACAAGCGGCGTAAAGATTCCATAAAGACGGGCATCCACTCCCCGGTACACCCGTACGCTCCATCTGGAGCAGCTTCCAGGCTGCGCGAAAGGACCATGTGACAACGCTGACCAGGCCGCCGGCCGAACCCTCTGACCGGCACAAGCCCGCGGGCGACATCAAACAGGGGCAATTCAAGCGATGGCTGCTCGACGGAATGCCTGAGACCTCGGGAAAACGCCAGGGTCCACACGGCAAGCCGGACGAGGGCCACACTCCCCAGTCCTGGTGGAAGGTCATGTGCCTCACGGGCGTCGACTACTTCTCCACCCTCGGCTACCAGCCCGCCATTGCGGCGCTCGCCGCGGGTATCGTTTCGCCGCTCGCCACGATTGTCCTGGTGGCCGTCACCTTGCTCGGCGCCCTGCCGGTCTACCGCCGGGTGGCTTCCGAAAGCGCCCGCGGCGAAGGCTCCATCGCGATGCTTGAGCGGCTCCTCCCCCGGTGGGGCGGCAAACTCTTCGTCCTCGCCTTGCTGGGATTCGCCGCCACGGACTTCATGATCACCATGACGCTCTCCGCCGCGGATGCGAGCGCCCACGCCATCGAAAACCCTTTTGCACCGGAATGGCTCCATGGGCAGGAAATCACCATCACCCTGGCGCTCATCGCCGGCCTTGGCGTGGTGTTCCTCAGGGGATTCAAGGAGGCCATCAACGTCGCCGTCGTGTTGGTGGGCGTCTATCTGGTGCTGAACGCCGTCGTCGTCGCGGTCGGCTTGGCGCACGTGGTGACCGAGGCGCATGTGGCGACCGATTGGTGGGCTGCATTGAACCAGCAGCACGGCAACCCGTTGATCATGGTGGGCATCGCGCTCCTGGTCTTCCCGAAACTTGCCCTGGGGCTCTCAGGGTTCGAGACCGGCGTCGCGGTCATGCCCCAGATCAAGGGCAGCCCGAGCGACACGGAGGAAAATCCCGCGGGCCGCATCCGCGGCACCCACAAACTGCTCACGACGGCGGCACTCATCATGAGTGCCTTCCTGGTGGCCTCGAGCTTCATCACCACGTTCCTGATTCCGGCCGCTGAATTCCAGCCGGGAGGGAAAGCCGACGGTCGAGCCCTCGCATTCCTTGCGCACCAATTCCTGGGCGACGGCTTCGGCACGGTGTATGACATCAGCACCATCGCCATCTTGTGGTTTGCCGGGGCCTCCGCCATGGCCGGCTTGTTGAACCTCGTGCCGCGCTATTTGCCGCGTTTCGGCATGGCCCCGGCGTGGACCAAAGCCGTCCGCCCGCTGGTCCTGGTCTTCACGGCGGTTGGATTCATCATCACGTTGGTCTTCGAGGCAAACGTGGAGGCCCAAGGCGGTGCCTACGCCACCGGCGTCCTGGTCCTCATGACCTCGGCCTCGATCGCAGTCACCCTGTCCGCGCGCCGGAAGAAGCAACGGGGCAAGGCCCTCGCTTTCGGTGCTGTCGCGGTGGTCTTCGCCTACACCACGGTGGCCAATGTGGTGGAACGCCCGGACGGTATCAGGATCGCTGCCCTGTTCATCCTCGGCATTGTCCTGGTGAGCTTCGCGTCGCGGGTACGCCGGTCCTTCGAACTGCGGGCTACCCACATCAAGATGGACCAGATGGCCCTCGAGTTCACGGCATCGAACGAGGAAGGCCCCATCCGGATCATCGCCCACGAGCCCAAGCGGCTGAGCGCCGACCGGTACGAGTTGAAGCTGCAGCATGCCCAGCAAGCCAACCACTTGCCGGTGGACAGCCACGCGATCTTCATCGAGATCATCGTGGATGACAGCTCAGATTTCGAGCAGGAACTCCTCGTGGAAGGCAAGGTCCGGCACGGCTTCAAGATCCTGGAGATCCACAGCAACAACGTGCCCAACACGCTGGCCGCGGTACTCCTCCACATCCGCGACGTCACGGGACTCATGCCGCACATCTATTTCCGCTGGACCGAAGGCAATCCGATCGCCAATCTGAGCAAGTTCCTCTTCTTCGGCGAGGGCGAGATTGCACCGGTGACCCGCGAAGTGCTGCGCGAAGCCGAACCGGACATCACGCGCAGGCCATGGGTGCACGTGGGCTGAAATGGGCTGAACATGGCAGTGTTGGTGCCGCTCGCCGCAGAGCGGCACCAACAGAGCGGCACCAACACAGTCTTCCTAGCTGATCGCGGAGGCGCCACGCTCCCCGGTCCGGACCCGGACGGCTTGCGAAACGTCGACCGTCCAGATCTTCCCGTCTCCGAACTGGCCCGTACTTGCACCGGAGATGATGGCGTCCACTATTCCGTCCACGAGATCGTCCGTGGCCAGGACCTCCACCCGGATTTTGGGAAGGAGATCGGAATTGTATTCCGCGCCCCGGTACACCTCCACGAAGCCCCGTTGCTGGCCGTAACCGTTGGCTTGGCTCACGGTCATCCCGTTGACTCCAAAGTGTTCCAAAGCTTCCCGGACCTCGTCGATCCGCTCCGGCCTCACGATGGCCGTGACCAGTTTCACGTCGACGCCTTGCTGCGCATCCGATCTGTTTTCCCGTTGGAGCTGGCTTCTGGGTCACCGCTGGAACTCGACGGAGCTTTGCCGTTCTGCGGTTCTCCCGGATTGAAGGACCCGCCAATCATGGCCAGCTCGTAGGCTGTTTCCGCGTGCTCCGTGATGTCGATGCCGGCCAGCTCTTCGTGCTCCTTGACGCGCATGCCCACCGTCTTGTGGATGGCGAGCCCGATGAGCGTCGTCATGATCGCCGTCCACGCAGTGACCACCAAGGCCGTCAATATTTGGGGCCAGAATTGGCTCAGGCCGCCGCCGTAGAAAAGGCCGCCTTCAGTCTTTGCCGAGGGTACCGCGAAGAATCCGAGGGACAGGGTCCCCCACAGGCCGCCGACAAAGTGGACGGCAACAACATCCAAGGAGTCGTCAAGGCCGATCTTGAACTTCAGTCCGATGGCCAGTGCACAGACGGCACCCGCGATGACGCCGATGACGATGGCGCCAATGGGGTCCACGAATCCACAGGCCGGGGTGACCGCCACCAAGCCGGCGACCGCGCCGGATGCGGCACCAAGGGACGTCGCGTGGCCGTCGCGCAGCCTTTCGACAAGCAGCCAACCGAGGAGCGCCGCGCTTGTGGCCAAGAGGGTATTCGTCCAGGCGAGCGCGGCAATTCCATCAGCGGCCAGTTCCGAACCGGCGTTGAATCCGAACCACCCGAACCACAACAGGCCTGCCCCGAGCATCACGAAGGGGAGGTTGTGCGGCCGGATGTTGGGGTCTTTCATGAATCCGAGCCGCTTGCCGAGCACTACCGCAAGCATCAGCCCTGCCATGCCGGCGTTCATGTGGACGACGGTGCCACCGGCAAAGTCGAGGGCCGAGATCTTGCTGCCGATGATCCCTGTGGATCCGAAGAGGCCGCCGCCCCAAACCCAGTGGGCAATAGGAGCGTAGACAATGGTGACCCAGAGGCCGGCAAACAGCAGCCAGGGGCCAAACCTGACCCGTTCGGCCACCGCGCCACTGATCAGTGCCACCGTGATGATGGCGAAGGTGGCTTGGAACCCTATGAAGACCATGTCCGGCAACCCCGGGGCTTTCCCGCCGATGACGCTGGCCAGTCCGCTGAGTCCGAAGTTCGCGAAGGGATCTCCGATGAATCCGCCAAGGGTATCCGGGCCGAACGCGAGTCCGTAACCCCACAGGGCCCAGACCACCGCGACAACGCCGATGGCGCCAAAGCTCATCATCATGATGTTGAGGACGGACTTCATCCTGACCAGGCCGCCGTAGAAGAACGCCAAACCTGGCGTCATGAGAAGGACGAGGGCGGAAGCTGCAAGCATCCAGGCTGTTGCGCCTGGATCGAGGGTCTGGGGGTTCACATCCAGCCCTACGCTGAAGAATACTGGGGTCATTTCGGGAGCCTTCCTGCATATACGGCGCTCCATGGCGCCCGCACGGCGAGACCATTTTTAAAACGAACAGGTCCTGGTACCCCACGGGATACCGACCTTGACGAGTTGCCTTGACTCGAAGGTACAGTCGCCCTGTTTCAGCAGTCGGCACGGATCATTTCAGGCACGTAACACCGAAGGCCCCAGGGTTAAATCCCGGAGTCAGTCATGTTTCAGGCGTGTTACGCCGCGTGTCGGCCACATGCGGTCCCGTATCGCAAAGTGCCGGCGTCAGCGGCTGGCTGCCGGCACCAGGATCCAGAGCACCTCAACGGGCTCGTCGGTTGGATTGACCCAGGTGTGCGGCTCGCGGCCCGGGAAGGACAGCGTGTCCCCCTCTTCGAGTTCGTACTCCTCGTTGGTGAGGATCAATTTGATGCGGCCCTTGACCACGTGCAGGACGTCGACGTCGCAATCGACGGCGTAAAGCTCGGCTTCTCCCCGGCCGCGGGGCTCGATGGAAGCCTGTAGGATCTGCAGCCGTCGTTCCGACCGGGCGGTCAGGAGCCGCTCCACGATTCCCTGGCCGCCAAGCGAAATCCGCGGCCCATCGTCGCGCCGCGTCAGGTGCGTCTCAGGTGCGGCGAAAAGATCGCCGATGGAGACTGAAAGAACTTGGCAAAGCGTCACAAGGGAAGCGACCGACGGCGATGTCAGGTCACGTTCCACCCGGCTCAGGAACCCTTTGGTCAGGCCGGTGGCGTCGGCAACCTGCTCGATGGTGAGCCGCTGCGATTGGCGGGCGGCACGGATTCTGGAACCGATGGCAACGGGGACATTGCTCGGTTCAACGGGGAGAGCCTTCATTCACGAACCTTTCAGGCCGTTTCTGCGGCCCTGTCATTGCAGCAATAGTAGCCGGATCGCCCGCGCGGCAGGGCCTTTGGCAAGCTGGAGGAGCGCCGATGAGTCCGCTGGGCGAGACAGCACCTTGACTGTTACTCGCATCACTACGTATCCTCATAGGCAACAAGTGTTGTTTGTGAGGCATACATCACAGACTACTCTCCCCAATCACCAGCGCAGAGACCTTCCGCAACCCGCAACGAAACCCAGCGGACCGGCGTCGGAATCCCCAAGGGCTCTGCGCATCACTTTCAGGAGCCAACCGTGGACTCTTCGTTCATCAATATTGCGATCGTGGTGGTGTATTTGCTCGCCATGCTGGCCTTCGGCTGGTGGGGCAAGTCGCGCACCAAGAACAACAGCGACTTCCTCGTGGCAGGACGCCGCCTCGGTCCGATGCTCTACACCGGCACCATGGCCGCAGTCGTCCTCGGCGGCGCATCGACGGTTGGCGGCGTCGGCCTCGGCTACAAGTTCGGCGTCTCCGGCATGTGGCTGGTTGTCGCGATCGGTTCGGGCGTGCTCCTCCTGAGCCTGCTTTTCGCCGGCACCATCCAGCGGCTGAAGATCTACACGGTCTCCCAGATGCTGAGCCTGCGTTACGGACAGCGCGCCACACAGACTTCCGGCATCGTCATGCTCGCCTACACCCTGATGCTGTGCGCCACGTCCACGGGCGCCTACGCCACCATCTTCGTTGTACTCTTCGGCTGGGAGCGCTGGCTCGCCATCGCCGTCGGCGGCGCAATCGTCCTGGTCTACTCAACGATCGGCGGCATGTGGTCCATCACCCTCGCCGACCAGGTGCAGTTCATCATCAAGACCGTGGGCATCTTCTTCCTCATGCTCCCGTTCGTCCTGAACGCCGCAGGCGGCTTCGATGGCATCCGTGCCCGCGTTGACGCCAGCTTCTTCCAGTTGGACGGCATCGGGGCACAAACCATCATCACGTACTTCGTGGTCTACACCCTGGGCCTGCTGATCGGCCAGGACATCTGGCAGCGCGTCTTCACCGCCAAGACTCCCAAGGTGGCCCGTTGGGGCGGTGCCACCGCGGGTATCTACTGCGTCCTGTACGGCGTCGCCGGCGCATTGATCGGCCTTGCCGCCCGCGTGGCACTGCCCAACATCGACGTGAAGGCCCTCGGCAAGGACGTCGTCTACGCCGAGGTTGCAACGCACATCCTGCCGATCGGCATCGGCGGCCTCGTGATGGCCGCTGCGGTCGCGGCCATGATGTCCACGGCTTCCGGAGCCCTCATCGCCGCGGCCACCGTTGCCCGCGCCGACGTGGTCCCGTTCGTGGCCAGCTGGTTCGGCAAGACCATCAA
Organism: Arthrobacter sp. 2RAF22; assembly: GCF_052115325.1. Taxonomy (NCBI): domain Bacteria; kingdom Bacillati; phylum Actinomycetota; class Actinomycetes; order Micrococcales; family Micrococcaceae; genus Arthrobacter; species Arthrobacter sp. 2RAF22. The sequence continues at coordinate 63,350 of NZ_JBFRGL010000011.1, forward strand.
CACCGACGACACCGAGAACCCCGAGCACGACGTCAAGGCCAACCGCTACTGGGTCCTCGGACTGGGCATCGTGGCCGTGTTGATATCCATGGCGGCGCAAGACGTCGTGGTCGCCCTGACCATCGCCTACGACATCCTGGTGGGCGGCCTGCTGGTTGCCATCCTGGGTGGCCTGGTCTGGAAGCGGGGCACCGGTATTGCCGCGGCCTGGTCCATGGCCGTGGGGTCCGTACTCACACTGGCCCTGCTGATCGCCTATGCCACGGGAATCATTCCCAGCGAAGACGGCGTCTACGCCAACGATCCCATCTACTGGGGCCTCGGAGCCTCGTTGCTGGTGTACGTCGTGGTCTCGCTGCTGACGCCTCCCACGGAGCCCCAGGTCCGCGAAGCATGGGACCGTCGCGTCGCCGGAGGAGTCACCGAGGAACTCCCGCTGGAGGCCCACCCGGTGGCCAGCCACTAAGTTTCACAGAGTCAAGTACGACGGCGGCGCCGCACCTTTTTCCGGGGTGCGGCGCCGCCGTCGCATGTACAGTAGGAAGAGCTTCAAGAGATGTGGCGCCAAGCTCCGACTTGCCACACGCCAACCCCATGTTCACGGGTGGTTCGGATGAAGAAGCGGCCCGGCTCGGACCAGAGACAACCGAACGGGCAAGAGCAACTCCACAGGAGAAGGCCATGCCTTTCGAAAACGGCGCCACCGCCATAGCCGACCGCACCACCCAGCCCAGCACCCTCTTGTCGCCCCGTCCCCGCCGGGTGGACGAATTCGTCCGGGTGATTCCCGGCGTCGACCTCTCCCAAGGCTCCGTCACGTTCGTCGTGGACGGAAACCTGGAACGCTATTGGCACCATGAGCCGCGGCTCATCACCCAAGCCCTTTCAAAAGCGGTCCAGCCCGCCCGCTGGTTCCCCGCCACACGGAAACTCACCCTGACGGTGGCGGCAACCGGGCACCGGGCAGGCGTGCAGAGGCACTTCATCCTGAGCGCGTTTTAGCGCCCAGGGTTTAGCGAGCCCGGGGCTATTCGAACTCTTCGTCCTCGCGGTGTTCCTCTGCGTCGAGCGGAACCACCCGTTCGTCGTCGTCGAGGACCTCGGATTGTTCCTCCCAGTCCTCGTCCACCTCAAGGTCTTCGCTGTAGTCGTAGGCGGGATCGGCCTCGACCGTGGGACGGTCGGGGTGACGGGCGTGGGTTTCGGTGCTGTCCATGGTGCAACCTCCGTTCGACGTGCCGCTGAGCCCATCGCACAGGCACATGAGGCAGCCGGTCACCACGCTACCCCGCCAATTCGTGGACCCTGTCCATCCATCCCAGCACTGCCCCCAGCCGCGGTCAAGGCCTCCCGGGAGCCTCCCGTTTTTGAGGCGCGCCTAAAATGTCCAGTGAGGATTGCCAGCCGAAAAACCGCGGAAATTGGCGATAGAGTGGAGCCGCAATGAGGCGATGAAGCCCGCCCCAGCAACCCAGGAGTCCCGGTGCACCCGCACGCAGATCCACAGAACCCGACAGATCCAGACAACGCGCATCCCGACAATCCCTCGGACCAAAGCAGTCCATCGCAAGATGAAGCGGCCCCCAAGACTCCCCCGTCGTCGTCGGACATCAAGCGCTGGCGTCAGTACTTGGCGGACGAGCGGGCCGAGGCCGCCGTGTACCGCCAACTGGCGCAGCGCCGCGACGGCGAGGAACGCGAAATCCTGTTGGCACTCGCAGAGGCCGAGGGCCGCCACGAGGCACACTGGCTCAAGCTCCTCGGGGAACATGCCGGCATGCCGAAGGCGGCCTCGATCCGAAGCCAAATGCTCGGCTTCCTCGCCCGGAACTTTGGATCAGTGTTCGTGTTGGCCCTCGCCCAAAGGGCTGAAGGCCGCTCGCCTTACGCGAAGGATCCAGCAGCGACCCGCGCCATGGCGGCTGACGAACAGATCCACGAGGAAGTAGTCCGCGGCCTGGCGACGCGCGGCCGCAACAGGTTGTCCGGCACTTTCCGCGCGGCCGTATTCGGCGCCAACGACGGCCTTGTCAGCAACCTCTCACTCGTGATGGGCATGGCGGCCACCGGCGTCCCCGCCACTGTGGTCCTGTTCAGCGGCATCGCAGGCCTGCTGGCAGGCGCGCTGTCCATGGGTGCCGGCGAATATGTCTCTGTCCGCTCGCAGCTCGAGCTCCTCAAGGCCACCCGCCCCACCCAGGCCACGCTGACCGCAGCCCCGGCCCTGGACATCGAGCACAACGAGCTGGTTCTCGTGTATCTGGCCCGGGGCATGTCCCGCGAAGCCGCCGAACACCGGGCCGCTGAACGCATGGGCGTCTACAGCTGCGATTGCGATCCCAGCCTCTCCCTGCACCCCGAAGTGGAAGAAACCGTCAATGAGCACGAGGCCGTGGGCTCCGCTTGGGGCGCCGCGATCTCGAGCTTCTGCTTCTTCGCTTCGGGCGCCATTGTGCCCATCCTGCCGTTCATCTTCGGCATGACCGGCTTCGCGGCGCTTGCTGTGGCCGGTACGCTGGTGGGCATCGCGCTTCTGTCGACCGGCGCCGTCGTCGGCTTGTTGTCCGGAACCTCGCCGCTGACCCGCGGCCTCCGGCAGCTCGCCATCGGTCTCGGCGCGGCCGCGGCCACGTATGGGCTGGGCTTCGTCTTCGGCGCTGTCATCGGTTAGTACCGCCGGCCCGCTGGGGTGCCGGGTACGGGGATTTGGGGGAAGACTTGCATTCAAACTACGGGTACGACGGCGGCCCGCCGCCCAAGCGCCCCAGCACCGCGCTCGCGCTGTTCCGAAATTTGATGCTGGTGGCGGTGGTCGCTGCCGTAGCCGTGTTGGTCAGTGGATTCCTCCGGGGCGACCCTGGAATCACCGGCTTGCTTCCGAACCTGGCCCCGTCCGCCCACGCCACGGCAAGTAGCTCCGGGCCGGGCGGGGCTCCCGGACAAAGTCAGCCGAAGGCGGCCCGCGCGCCGGATACACCGCCGCCTGGCCTGGAAGAAGCCGGCCACCCGCTTGGCTCCCCCGCCAAGCCTGCGGTGGCCAGCAACTCCTTCAAGTTCCTGGCCACCAATGCCGACGGCACCCCCGTGGGCTACTCTCCGTGCCGGCCACTGCACTACGTGGTCAACGCGGCTCTCGCCCCGGCCGGATCCGAGGGGCTCATCGCCGACGCCATTGCAAAGATTGCCGCTGCTACGGGCCTCACATTCGTTGACGACGGCACCAGCAAGGAAACCCCCTCCGAGAAGCGCAAGCCGTACCAGCCCGCGCTCTACGGAGACCGTTGGGCACCGCTGCTGATTTCCTGGACCACTCCCGAGGCGGCTCCCGCATTGACAGGATCCGTCATCGGAACCGGCGGCAGCACCATGTACAGCTTCGGCACCGGACCCAAGAGCTACGTTTCGGGAAGCCTGGACTTGGACGCCCCGCAAATCACGGAACTGCTGGGCGTCTCCGGCGGCGCCCATTACGTCTCCGCGGTGATCCAACACGAACTTGGCCACGTGGTTGGCCTTGACCACGTAGACGATCCGATCCAGCTCATGTACCCGGAGATCGGCGCCCCTGATGGTTTGGCGGCCGGAGACCTGAATGGACTCTACAAACTCCACACCGCTCTGTGCCGCACCGACCTGTAGCCCGGCCCACCCTTAGCCCGCCCACCCAACTAGCTCGCATTAGGTGTCGTTTTGGGCCCTGATAACGACAACAACTGCGAGTCAGTTGGGTGGGGACGGGCTTAGTTGGGGGCGGGTAGTAGGACGCGGGCGGACGTGAAGCTGGCTCCTGCGCCCGGGTAGGACGGGACCTCGATCCGGGCGTGGCTGTGGATCTCGTTCACCGTGGCCTTGGTGTGCTCGGCGATCCGTTCCAAGGTGGTCACCCACATCCCGTCCATGGCCTTGACTCGTCCGATCAGCTGCTCCAAGGCAACCGCCTTGGACGGACGGCCGGAGATGAAGGGGTGGTTGGTCAAGACGAAACAGCTGCCTTGGGTGTGGTGCGCTTCGGCTTCGAGGGTCCACATCTCCAACACCTTGGCCGGACTCTCGATGACCCCGCTGCCTGTCACTCCCGGATAGAACGCGTATTGTTCCCAATCGTCCAAGGCCCAATCCACCGGGATCTCCACGATGTCCCGCGAATCACCCGAATCCGAGGCAACCGCCATGCGGTAGGGGGCATCGCCGTCGAGCAGGCTTGAATCGTAGAGGAAGCCACGGTCCGCGAGTAGCGCCGGCGAATGCCAGTTGAGCTCCCACCACGGTGCCCTGTAGCCGACCGGCCTGACCCCGGCTACCTTCGCGAGCGCGTCGAGCCCGCGGTCCAGGTAGTTGGCCTCGGTGGCGGCGTCGATTCCCTGCATTGGCTCGTGCAGGTAGCCGTGGTGGGCGACTTCATGGCCGCCGTCGACGATCCGCCGCACCACGTCCGGGTAGCTTTCCGCCGTGAATCCCGGGATGAAGAAGGTTCCCTGGATCTCTTGGCGCTCGAGGATCTTCAAGAGTCGCGGAACAGCAACCCTCGGGCCATACGACTGGTGGCTCATGAGGGACATGCGCCTGGTGCTCGTGGGATCGTGCGCGATGGTGCAGGATTCGGCGTCGACGTCGAACGTGAAGGACGCCGCTGCCCTGAAGCCTTCAGGCCAAGTGATCGAGTGTGCCTCGTCGGGGAAAGCGTTGGTGGTCATCAGGTTTCCTTTCAGTCGTTGACCAGATTGGCGACGGCGTCTTCCGCAACGGGCTGCGGCGCCGCGGTCTCGGAAGACAGCGGAAGGTACCGGGCATGGACCCGTGGGCCCAGCGCGCCATAGACTGCCGCGGCAACAAGTCCGCCGGCCAGCCAGGACAAGTCGATCCCGCCCATGGCCGTGGCGATGGGGCCTTGCATGATCGGCAGGACGCCGTACATGAACAGCCACGTGGCAAAGATGCCTACCAGGAGCGCGGTGATCCCGGCCCAGTTGAACGCCGGGAGCCGGCGGGTACCCACAGGGTCGAAGAGCCGGTCGACTGCTACGGGGCTGCGCTTGTCCACCCAGAAGTAGTGCACCAACATGATGCCTCCCCACGCGGCTACCCACGCCACGAGCCCGCCGAGCCACGTGCTCAGCGTTGACGCGAAATCCTCCTGCAGGATGAAGAACACGACGCCGACCAGGGCCAGGAGTCCGACGAAGAGGTTCAAGGAGCGACGCTTGGCCTTGATGTCCAGGGCCTGGGCGGCCACCGAAAAGGTGTAGATGTTCAGGATGTTCGTCGCGATGGGACCGTGCAGCACCAGGAAGAGCACCGGGATGGCCAGCACGCCGAAGTTGTCCACGATGAGGTGGCCGGGATCGGCCGTGCCGCTCTTCGTTGCCAAGCTGGCGCCAAGGATGCCGAGCCACACCACCGGGAGGAACTGGCCGAATACGGAGGCCAGGTAGACCTTGTGCTTGGGGACGGACTTGCTGACGAAGCGTGAATAGTCCGCCGCGTAGGTGAACCAGGTGATCCCCCAGCCGATGCCGATAACCGTCATCACGGTGGTCATGGCCGCGATTCGTGCGCCGCCTTCAAGGACAGCACCGGGAGGGCCAGCGTAGCCCCAATCGATGTTCATGCCGAACCAGGCCACGGCGGACATCGCGATCAGCACCACGATGGTGGGCGGGACGGTCCACTTCTCGAAGGCCGCGATGGCCTTGTAGCCGAACCAGGCGATGGTGACCTGGGCGGACATGATCAGGAAGGCCACCAGGATCTTGGGGCCTACGTTGGGCTGCTCGGGATCGACCATGCCGAGCTTGCCGAGGAGTGCCATCACGAGGTCCAGGATGATCCAGGTGTTGACGGCGCACCAACCGATTCCGAGGAGCGCCTGGATGGCGCTCGGGAGGTAGTTGCCGCGGCGGCCGAAGACGGCCCGGGCCAGGACCATGCCGGTGGCACCGGTCCTCTGGCCCAGGAGGACAAACAAGCCAAAGAGCGCCATGCCGATCAGGTTTCCCACCACCAGGACCGTGACGGTATCGGCAAAGCCCAGTCCAAGCTGGACGCCGAGGGCCCCGAGGACCCAGTTGATGGGGGCAAGGTTTGCGCCTGCCCAGATCCAGAATTGGCCCGCTACGCTGCGGGTACGCGCTGATTCGGGAATGGACTGCAGGTTCTGTTCGACGTCGGTCTGCGCCGTTGCAGCCCCAGGCGTCGCAGTGGATAAGTTCTCGTGCATTGGGGGGATCCTCCGTGTAGGAAAGGGACTCCTTCAATGTATGTGCCCCACATCACAGCAACAAGATACGATGTGTACGATAGATTCCAATAATTAGTTACGGAGTGTCATGTCTTTGCTCCTTGCCGACGCCTTCGAACACGAAAGCCTGAAAGCCGCCGAAGCAGTTCTCCGGACGGATGTGCCCGAGGCACTGTCCCGGCAGCTCCGTTGGGTCCATTCAAGCGAAGTGCTGGACATCGCTCCGTTGCTCCGGGGCGGAGAGCTGCTCCTGAGCGGCGGGCAGGCCCTCGCCACCGCCTCGGACGAGCGGCGCGTGGACTACGTCCGCCAACTGGCGGCGCGCGGCATCACCGCTTTGGCGATCGAAACGGGTCCCGAGCTGCCCGCAATTCCGGAGTCCATGATCGACGCCGGCCAGGACGCCGGGCTGCCCATCATCGAGTTGTGCAAAGTGGCCCCTTTCGTCGGCATCATGCAAGCCATCAACTCGCTCCTTGTCAGTGAGTCGGTCGCACAATTGCAGTTCGGCGACGAAACGAGCCATGCCATGGCGGCGGAACTCGCGCACGGAGGCGGACTGGATCAACTCCTCGCGGTGCTGGCAGGCCGGACGGGTTCCAGCGCGAGGCTCGTCTCGCCGTCGGGCATCACTTTGGGAAGCGCGACGGCGGCCGCGCAGCCCGAGTCCGGGACCGTCACCACCGTCGATGTGCCCGTCCGCGGCGTCCTTGCGGCCCGGCTGGAGTTGGAAGTGCCCGACGACGGCGACGCCAACCTCGCGCAGGTGGCCGGCGAGCGGTGCGTCGATATCCTCGGCTTGGCCCTGCTGCAACGCATGCCGCCGGGACTCAAGGAACTTGCCGGCATCGAACTCATGCGGGCCGTCAGTTCGGGTACGCAGTCATGGCGACTGCAGCAATTGGGACCGGCGTCGGGGTTTCCCGCCAGCGGCCCGGTGGCCGCCGTCGTGGTGCGTTCCCCTGCGGCTGGGCAGCTCCGGACACGGCTCGACGGCATCCTGGACGGCACGGTTCCGCAAAGCGCGAGCTACGCGGACAACGCGGAATTGATTGCCTTGGCCGCGCTTCCCCGCACCAGGGCAGTGGCTTCGCGCATCGCGCTCATCCATGCGCTTGAGGCCCTGGAGGTCCCCGACGGCTCGGTCACCGCCGTGGGTCCGCTGGCGCAGGGAATCGGCGAGGCGCCGTGGTCGCTGGCAGAGGCGCGCCGGACGCTCGAGCTCATGCCGGGGTCCGGGCCGGGAGCCGCGAACGGCGTGGTCGATACCGAGGACTTCGCCGTCGAGCGACTGGCACAAGGAAGCCTCGACGCGGCAGTCCGTGAAGGATTCGTGCGGCGGCAGCTCGGCGCCGTCGTCGAGCATGACGAGCTGCGGCGCTCGGAGCTGATGCGGACGTTGGCCGTCTGGCTGGATACGGGGTGCAATACCGCTCACGCGGCACGGGAACTGCACTTGGAACGGCAGTCGATGCACCACAGGCTCCAGCGGATTTTCGAGTTGTGCGGCGGGGACCCCCGGGGAACGGGCAGGCTCGTCGCGCTTCACGTGGCAACACGCTTGGCGCGGCTTTAGGCAACGCCTGAACGGCCCACCGTTGGGTGGGCCGTTCAAACGCTACTTGAGCACTACGGTTCTGCTGCCTTGCAGGATCACGCGCCCTTCGCAATGCCAGCGGACGGCGTTGCTGAGTGCTTTGCACTCGGTGTCGCGGCCGGCTGCCACGAGGTCGTCCGGACCGAAGGTGTGGTCAACTTCTACCACTTGCTGGGCGATGATCGGTCCCTCATCCAACTCACCGTTGACGTAGTGCGCGGTGGCACCCACGGTCTTGACGCCCCGGGCGTAAGCCTGGTGGTACGGCTTGGCACCTTTGAAGCTGGGCAGGAATGAATGGTGGATGTTGATGGCCCGGCCGTCGAGCTTGCGGGCAAGATCGTCGCTGAGGACCTGCATGTAGCGGGCCAGGACCACCAGTTCGACGTCCAGGCGATCGATCAGGTCAAGGAGTTGTCCTTCAGCCGCCGCCTTGGTGTCCGCGGTGACGGGCACGTGGAAGAACGGAATGCCGTGCCATTCGACCGTCCGCCTGTGGTCCGGATGGTTGGAGACCACCCCGACAATCTCGACCGGCAGTTCCCCGATACGGGCCCGGAACAGGAGATCGTTGAGGCAGTGCTCGAACTTCGAGACCATGATCAGGACGCGCCGCTTGGCACCGTGGCGTTGCAACTGCCAGCGCATGCCGAACTTTTCGGCAACAGGCGCAAAGGCTTCCCGGAGCGAGTCGATCGTCGATTCGTCACCTTCCGATGCGAAGTGGATCCGCATGAAGAAATGGTGATCCAGTTGGGAGTCGAATTGCTTGTTGTCGATGATGTCGCAGCCGTGTTCCAGGAGGAAGCCGGAGACGGCGTGCACGATGCCCCGCGTTTCCGGGCAATCGAGCGTCAGGACATGCTCAACGGTGGTAGCCGGCAGGGCCGCTCCAGGCCGCGGGGCGGATTCATTCTGTGTGACAGTCATGGCTAGCACTCCACTACGTTGACGGCGAGGCCTCCGCGGGAGGTCTCCTTGTACTTGCTTTTCATGTCCGCTCCTGTCTCTCGCATGGTTTTGATGGCTTTATCAAGGGACACTTTGTGGCTGCCGTCGCCGTGCAGGGCAAGACGGGCAGCGTTGATGGCCTTCACGCTGGCGATGGCGTTGCGTTCGATGCACGGGATCTGCACCAGCCCGCCTACGGGATCGCACGTGAGGCCAAGGTTGTGTTCGATGCCCACTTCCGCGGCGTTCTCCACTTGTTTGGGAGTGCCTCCAAGGACCTCGCACAGACCAGCGGCAGCCATCGAACAGGCTGAGCCCACTTCACCCTGGCAGCCGACTTCGGCGCCGGAAATGGAGGCGTTGATCTTGAACAGGATCCCGACGGCGGCCGCCGCGAGCAGGAAGCGGACCACGCCGTCGTCGTCGGCGCCCTGCACGAATTTCGTGTAATAGTGCAGCACCGCCGGAACAATGCCCGCCGCACCGTTGGTGGGCGCCGTGACAATGCGGCCACCCGCGGCGTTTTCCTCGTTCACGGCCAGCGCGAACAGGTTCACCCATTCCATGGCGACCAGCGGGTCTGCCGAGCTTGAGCCTTGCAGACCGGCGTCGGTGGCCTTGAGCGACTTGAACAACGACGGCGCCCGTCGCCTGACGTTCAAGCCTCCCGGGAGGATTCCTTCCGCGGCGCAGCCATTGTCGACGCATTCGCGCATGACGGCCCAGATCTGCAGCAGCCGCTCGCGAAGTTCGGCCTCGCTGCGCCACACGAGTTCGTTGGCGAGCATGACATCGGAAATGGACATGCCCTCCCGTGCGCAGATCGCCAGGAGCTCGTCTGCAGTGCTGAACGGATAGGGCAGCACGGTGCTGTCAGCGACCACTTTGTCGTTTCCGGACGCGTCACCGTCCACCACGAAGCCGCCGCCGATCGAATAGTAGCTCCGTTCGCGGAGCACTTCCCCGGTGTGGTCGAGGGCACGGAAGGTCATGCCGTTGGGGTGGGCAGGCAGGGATTTGCGTCGGTGCAGGACCACGTCTTCATCCCAGTTGAAGTCCACGCGGTGATGTCCGGCTATCCGCAATTCGGCGTCGAGGGCGGCCGCGGCAACCTGGTCATCGGCAGTGGACGTGTCCACCGTTTCCGGTGATTGGCCCTGTAGTCCCAGCACCACGGCTTTGTCCGAACCGTGGCCGCGGCCGGTGGCGCCCAGCGAGCCGAAAAGCTCTGCCTGGACGCGCACCGTTGCCGCGAGTTGCCCGGAGGATTCCAGGCCGTCGGTGAACTGCTTCGCCGCCCGCATCGGGCCGACCGTGTGCGAAGACGACGGCCCGATGCCAATGGAAAACAGGTCAAGCACGCTCAATGCCATCAGGGGACCTCAGGAGAGGCGTATTCCCTCATGCCGTCAAGCAGCCAGCGGCCCAGGAAGTCGGCGAACGACGCCCTCGGGAAGATCCGGAAGCTGTCCTCGCCGGTCTTGAACAGCATGGCGGGGATGTTGCCGATTTCCGTGGCCAGGGCCGTTCCGGTGCGGAAGGCGCGGGGGTGCAGGTCCAGCGAACAACCCTTCTCCAGGACGTCTCGCGCCCGGATCCCGGACAGTTCGAAGGTGGTGCGGTTGGCGGACAAGTCCACCACCTGTCCAGGGTTGTCGCCCAAGGCCTCCACCAGGGCGCGGACAAGGTCTCCGCCCAGTGAATCGTGGGCCGATTCCGGTGCGACCACCAGGAATTCTTCCGGCCCAAGCCACAGGGTGGTGGCCCTCTCACCCCCGCTGATGTCACCGCAGGCAGCCGGCAGGCCGCCTGTCACGGACGCGAGGCGGGCTCCGGCGTCGGAATTCCTGTCAACCCGGATCCCCACCATGGTTTGGAACGGGATCTCCTTCAACGCCACGGTTCCAGCCACGGAGCCGGACTCGAAGGTCGGTGCCAAGTGCGACGCCGGGCTGCGGCGTGCCGCACGGAGCGTCTCAGGGTTTGCGGGGGTTGCTGTTTCAGCCATCTTTACGGGTCCCTTCTGCGTCGAAAAGTACGGTTTCTCCGACAACGACGTCCAGCAACTGGTCGCCGACGGAGGCCACCAAGGTCTCGCCGATGCGGTTGCGGCCGTTGGTGATCAGAGCCAGGCCGAAGGAACGGCCCAATGCGGCACTGTGGTAGCTCGAGGTCACGAAGCCCTGCATCGGCACGGGGCCGTAAGCCGGGTTGACCGGGATTCCCTTTTCCACGAGCTGGGTGCCTTCCGGAAGACGGAACGAGCCGTCCGCCGGCAGGACGCTGACCAGGTGCTTGCGGTCAGTGCGGACCGCGTCCTCGCGGCTGTACGAACGCTTGCCGATGAAGTCCTTGGCTTTGGAAACGATCCACTCCATCCCGGCATCCTGCAGGGTGACAGTCCCGTCCGTGTCCTGCCCGACGATCGGGTAGCCCTTCTCGGCACGCAGCACGTGCATGGTTTCCGTGCCGTACGGGGTGATGTTGAACTCGGCACCTGCGGCAGCAACGGCTTCCCAGGTGTTGAGCCCGTACCAGGACGGAACATTGATTTCGTAGGCAAGCTCACCGGAGAACGAGATCCGGCAAACCCGTGCCTGGACTCCGGAGGCCAGCGTGGTCTCGCGGAACGTCATGAACGGGAACGCTTCGGCATCCAGCCCGCCGTCGGCCGCCAGTTGCGGGGCGACTTTGGCGATCACGGCGCGGGATTTCGGCCCGACGACGGCAATCGTCGTCCACTGTTCGGTCACCGACGTGCACACGACGTCGAGTTCGGGCCACTCGGTCTGGTGCCATTCCTCGAGCCAGTCGAGGACCTTGGCTGCGCCGCCGGTGGTGGTGGTCATGAAGTAGCGGCCCTCGTCGAGGCGCAGGGTCACGCCGTCGTCGAAGATCATGCCGTCCGGGGTGCACATGACCCCGTAGCGGGCGGAACCGGGGGCAAGCTTCTTGAACGCGTTGGTGTAGATGCGGTTCAGGAACTCACCGGCGTCCTTGCCACGGATCTCGATCTTGCCGAGCGTGGTGGCGTCCATGAAGCCCACGGATTCGCGGACTGCGGCGCATTCGCGGAGCACCGCGGCGTCCATGTCCTCGCCCGCTTGCGGGTAGTACCACGGCCGCTTCCACTGGCCGACGTCCTCGAAGAGCGCTCCCTGGGCAACGTGCCAGGGGTGGATGGAGGTCACGCGGGCGGGATCGAACAGCTCGCCGCGCTGGCGTCCGGCCAACGCCGCGAAGGCCACCGGCGTGAACGGGGCACGGTAGGTCGTGGTTCCGATGTCCCCGATGCCACGGGCTGCCTCGCCCGCCTGCTTGAGGGCCGCCGCGATCACGCCGATGGCGTTGACCCCGGAGGTCTTGCCCTGGTCGTTGGCCGTGCTGATGGAGGTGTACCGCTTGATGTGTTCCACCGAGCGCATGCCGGCCCCGGTGGAACGGAGCACGTCGGCCACGGACTGGTCGCGCTGGAAGTCGACGAAGTGGTGGTGCCACTCCCCCGCGTTTCCGCTCTGCCCCGGCACCAGCCACAACTGGCGGGTCGGGGCGGAGGCCACGGGCGCCTTCAACTCGACAGGCACCGTCTGGGTGCTGAAGCCTGCGGCGATAGCGGCCGCGGCACCGGCGGATGCGCCTTCGCTCAGGCAATCCTCGAGCTCGTAGCTGCCACGGCCTGAACCGGCAACATGCTGGTCCCTGACCACGGAGCTCGGCACGAAGCCGGCCAGGTCATCGTCCCAACGCAACTTGCCCTGGCGCTGGCTGTGGAGGTGGACCACGGGACTCCAGCCACCGGAAACCGCCAGCAGATCGCAAGCGATCCGTTCGACGCCGGAGGTGACTTCGCCGTCGTCGTTGAGGCTGCGGATGGTGACGCCGTCGATCCGGCCGTTTTCCCCCGCGCCGGAGGTATCGGCGACGGCGCTGCCGACGAGGACGCGGAGGCCGCTTTCGACGGCGGTTGCCGCTTTCTCGCTGAGCTTGGGGCGGGCGTCGACGACGGCGGCGACCTTGACGCCTGCGGCCAGCAAATCCGCAGCGAGCAAGTAGGCCGAATCGTTGGTGGTGCCGATGACGACCCGCCGTCCGGCGGCGACTGCGTAGCGGTTGAGGTAGCTACGGACAGCCGAGGCCAGCATGATGCCGGGCCGGTCGTTGTTCTCGAAGACGAGCGGACGCTCGTGGGCACCGGGGGCCAGGACCACCTGCTTGGCACGGATGTGCCAAATTCGCTGGCGGGAGACGCCGTCCGCGGCCGGGCTGCCGAGGTGGTCGGTGCGGTTCTGTGCCGCGATCACATAGTTCGCGTCGTAGGAGCCGAACGCCGTGGTGCGGTTGAGGACGGTGCATTCGGCGGCGGAGACGAGCTCCGCCTCGACATCGGCGATCCATTCGAGCGCCGGCTTGCCTTCGATCACTTCGGCGAGTTCCGGGGCAGCGGAGCCGGAAAGCAGCGAGCCGCCGAGTTCGGGCTGGTCATCGATCAGGATGACCCTGGCCCCGGTGCGGACGGCTTCGCGGGCTGCCGCGAGGCCGGAAACGCCGCCGCCAACCACCAGGACGTCTGTGTGGACGTACTTCTTGTCGTACTCGGCGCGGTCCTCGTTGGGATCGAGCTTGCCGAGGCCGTTCAGGAACTCAACGTTGAGCCCGTCCACGAGAGACACGGTGGTCGCCGGAAGCATCGACTCGGCGACATGGCCGGGGAAGCGGGCAGCCACCTTGACCAGGGCGTTGGATTCTTCCACGCCGGCGGACATGATGCCGCGGGGCCGGTCCTCGTAGAGGGAGTTGCCTGCGTTGATGCGGCCGTTGGCCAGCAGAGCGGAAGCAACAGTGTCCCCCGGGTGGCCGGTGTATTCCTGGCCGTCCACGGTGAACCGCCAGGAGATGCTGCGGTCGATGCGGCCGCCGGTGGCGAGGCGGGCGTTCTGCGGGGTCACTTCGTTGCTCCTTCCGGAGTGGTGGCTGCTGTGGGGTTCACATCAGGGCGCGGTTCGCCCATCTTGTAGATGGCCTGGATGTCATAGCTGACGGTGTCACGGAGCATGTTGAACCATTGGCGGCAACCGGTGCTGTGTACCCAGCGTTCGGCGAAGGCGCCTTTCGTGTTGTCGCGGTAGAACAAGTACTCGGCCCACTGGCGGTCCGTTAGCGCGTCCGGGTTTTCCGGGTAGGCCACGTGGGCCTGGCCGCCGTAGTGGAATTCGGTTTCGTCTCGTGGCCCGCAATTGGGGCAGCTGATGAGCAGCATGGTTGGTCTCCTAAAAGGCTGCGGCTAGTGGGCGACGGCGGCGGCGCCGTGTTCGTCGATCAGGGCACCGGTCTCGAAGCGTTCCAGTGAAAAGGGCTTGTTGAGCTCGTGCGGCGTTCCCGTGGCGATGGTGTGGGCGAAGGTCAGGCCCGCAGCGGGCGTGCCCTTGAAGCCGCCCGTTCCCCATCCACAGTTGACGAACATGTTCTCAACCGGCGAGAGTCCGACGATCGGCGAGGCATCCATGGTGGTGTCCACAATTCCGCCCCAAGTCCGGAGCACATGGGCCCGGGCGAAGATCGGGAACAGTTCGACGGCGGCAGCCATCTGGTGCTCGATCACGTGGAAGGAGCCGCGCTGGCCATAGCCGTTGTAAGAGTCGACGCCGGCGCCCATGACCAACTCGCCCTTGTGCGCCTGGGAAACATAGACATGCACGTGGTTGGACATGACCACCGTGGGGTGGACCGGCTCATGCAGCTCCGATACCAGCGCCTGGAGGGGGTGGGACTGGATCGGGAGGCGGAAGCCGGCCATTTCGGCGAGGACCGAGCTGTGGCCGGCGGCCGCGAGGCCAACCTTTTCGGTGTGGATGGTTCCCTGGTTGGTCTTGACGCCCACCACGCGGTTGCCGTCCTTCAGGAAGCCCGTTACTTCGCAGTTCTGGATGATATCCACGCCGAGCTCGTCGCACTTGCGGGCGAAAGCCCAGGCGACGTGGTCGTGCTTCGCGATGCCAGCCCGGGGCTGGTAAGTAGCGCCCATCACCGGGTAGCGGATGTTGTCGCTGATGTTCAGGATGGGGCAGAGTTCCTTGACCTGCTGCGGGTCCAGCCATTCGGCGTCGACCCCGTTGAGCTTGTTCGCGCCGACGCGGCGGACGCTTTCGCGGACGTCGCCGAGGGTGTGGGCGAGGTTCATGACGCCGCGCTGGCTGAAGAGGAAATCGTATTCGAGTTCCTCGGGCAGGATCTCCCAGAGCTTAAGGGCGTGCTCGTAGATGGCGGCGCTCTCGTCCCACAGGTAGTTGGAACGGATGATGGTGGTGTTGCGCGCCATGTTGCCGCCGGCCAGCCAGCCCTTTTCCAGGACGGCGATGTTGGTCATGCCGTGGTTCTTGGCCAGGAAGTACGCGGTGGCCAAGCCGTGGCCGCCACCACCCACGATCACGGCATCGTAGGAAGCCTTGGGCTCCGGGTTACGCCACAGAAAATCCGGGTGTTCGGGGAGTTGGTCTGCGCTCACTGGGCTGCTCCAATCATTTCTGCCTCAAGTTCGGTGGAAGCGGCGTCGTTGCCGCTGCCAGCCTGGGAAAGGTGCGGGTAAAGCGGGAATTGCTCGGCGAGCGCGGTAACCCTCCCCCGGAGTTCGACGGCGGCCTCGTCTCCCAAGGTGCCGCTGCTGTTTGTGCCAGTGCTGGCGGAGGCGATCAACGCCGTCGCGATGATGTCCGCGACCTCCGCGAATTCCTTGGCACCGAAGCCGCGTGCGGCGAGCGCCGGGGTGCCGATGCGGAGTCCGGAGGAAACCATCGGCGGCCGGGGGTCGAAAGGGACGGCGTTGCGGTTCACGGTGATGCCGATGCGGTGCAAGGTGTCCTCGGCCTGCTGGCCGTCCAGTTCCGAGTGGCGCAGGTCAACGAGGACCAAGTGGACGTCGGTGCCTCCGTTGACCACCGAGATCCCTGCTGCGGCCACGTCGTCCTTCAGGAGTCGTTCGGCCAGGAGCTTGGCGCCTTCCAGCACCCGTGCTTGGCGTTCCTGGAATTCAGGCTCAGCCGCCATCTTGAACGCCACGGCCTTGGCCGCGATCACATGCTCCAGCGGGCCGCCTTGCTGGCCGGGGAAAACCGCGCTGTTGATCTTGCGTGCGTATTGTTCCTTCGACAGGATGACTCCGCCGCGCGGGCCGCCGAGTGTCTTGTGGGTTGTGGTGGTCACGACGTCGGCATACGGCACCGGGTTGGGGTGCAGTCCCGCTGCGACGAGGCCGGCGAAGTGGGCCATGTCCACCATGAGGTAGGCGCCCACGAGGTCGGCGATGCGGCGGAATTCTGCGAAATCCAAGTGGCGCGAGTAGGCGGACCAACCGGCAACGATCAGCTTCGGGCGGTGTTCCAGGGCGAGGGCTTCCACTTCCGCCATATCCACCCGGAGGTCGGATTCGCTGACGTGGTACGGGATGACGTTGTACAGCTTGCCGGAGAAGTTGATGCGCATGCCGTGGGTCAGGTGGCCACCGTGCGCGAGGTCGAGGCCCATGATGGTGTCCCCCGGTTCAAGGAGCGCGAACATGGCTGCGGCGTTGGCCTGGGCGCCGGAGTGCGGCTGGACATTTGCGGCTTCGGCGCCGAAGAGGGCCTTGACGCGATCGATGGCCAGCTGCTCGATGACGTCCACATGCTCGCAGCCGCCGTAGTAGCGCTTGCCGGGGTAGCCTTCCGCGTACTTGTTGGTCAGGACCGAGCCCTGTGCCTGCATGACGGCTGCAGGAGCGAAGTTTTCGGAGGCGATCATTTCCAGCGTGGACTGCTGGCGGATGAGTTCCTGGGCGATCGCCTGCTCAACCTCCGGGTCCGCCTGGGCGAGTGGGCGGATCAGCGGTTCAACCATCGTGGTCTCCTTTTGAGATACTTATATTTACTGACTAATCAGCAACTGATATATTAGAACTGTTGCCATAGTATGTTGAAGATCACACAGCCGTCAACAGTCCGGCGGCAACTGAACCGCCAGACTTGGAATTGTGGCAAACGGGAGAGGCACATGAGCACTGCACTGGAAGCACCGGACACAGGCACGCAGGGAACGTCCTTGGCGGAAAACGCCTACCTGCTCCTGCGCGACCGGCTCATCATGCTGGACATCAAACCCGGAGACCCCATCAACGACGGGCAGGTCGCCGCGGAGCTCGGCATCGGACGGACACCCGTGCGCGAGGCCATCAAGCGGCTGGAAAGCGACCACCTTGTGGTCTCATATCCCCGCCGCGGAACCTTCGCCACCGGCGTCGACATCACCCAACTCGCGGACGTCTCGGAAATCCGCGAGCTGCTTGAGCCCTTGGCGTCACGGCGGGCTGCCCGCATGGCCAGCCCGAAGCTGAGGGAAGAACTGCGCGAGGTCGCCGCAGCCATCAGCGGCCTGGAGGCACACGACGCCGGCCAGCAGGACCTCATGCGCTACGACATCCAGGTGCACCGGCTCATCTACAGGGCCGCGGCCAATCCGCACCTTGAGGACGTGCTGATCCGCTACGACAACCTGGCAACCCGCATCTGGTGCCACATGCTGGACAAGATGCCTTCTGTGACGGGCCACGTCGCAGAGCACGCTGAGCTGCTCACCGCAATCGCCGACGGCGACGAGGACCGGGCGGCAGCGCTCGCCCTGCACCACGTGGCGAGTTTCGAAGAGTCGATCCGCAAGGTGCTCTAGGTTCGTGGGATACCGCTGCCCTTAGCCGTTTCTCTTCCAGTGCTTCGGCCACTTCACGTTAAACAGCAGCAGCCCCAGCAAGAGCGCATCAACCGTCATTACTCCCGCCATGAAGTAAGCCCAACCGATGATCATGGCTCGATCACCACCAGTCGGCCGCCCGAGGTGCGGGGTTGCATCAGAACACTCATACCAATCTCCTGACCCGGATCCCCCAGTCAATCGATAGTCCACCAAGTGTGGCACGACGGCGCCCAAGAAGGAACGGCTTTGGCGATCGACGGCGGGCCGCACTAAAGGAATTGACAACGACGGCGACGTGTCCTTTTCGGGGCGTGTCGCCGTCGTGCGCGCCTGAGCATTGAACAGCGGGAGCTACACTTTCGAGACCTCGCCGCTGTGGGGGCCAATGGTTCCCGTCTGCAGGCTCAGGAGCGTCAAGAGGATGACCATTCCGAGCAGCACAACGGCCGTGGCCAAGGTGAGGGTGCGGTTCCGACTCGGGGCTTCTCTGGCTGCAAGAAAGAGGGCAGATCCTGACAGGACAGCAGAGATAGCTGTGAATGGATAGAGCGGCAAAATCAACAAGATGGCCGCTCCCAGCAGGAAAAATCTGGAGAGCGCAACGCCTGAGCGCTTCCTTACCAAGGGCTGCATGATTGGTCATCTCCTTTTTGACCATTGCCGTGACCTATGATCCGCACGCAGGGGCGAGGCGACGACACGTCCCAACCCCCGACACCGAGTTTGAATTCGCGCTGTCCGACAATTTTAGCCGAGCCGCCCGAGATGATTGCGTGCCTGGAGACCTGGCCATTGTCGCGCCACCCGATTGCAAACGTCTCACCCCACGTGCCGTTGAACCATGATTGTGTTGCTGACGAACCGTTGCCACACCATCCGCCACTAACGGTCAGCTTGTAAAGCCACCCTCCAAAGGCATTCGTGCCTATCACCCAGGATGAAGTGTTCCAGCATCCGGAAGCCAGAGTGCCGAACTGAGCCGGCGTTATTCCCTTCAATGTGGATTTCTTGGCCAGACTATCTGCCGGCGCGTAGCTTTTCGGCGAACTGATGACATTCGCGACCGCGCTATAGGCCTCAAACAAACCAAGCTCTTCCGAGCCGAGCGATTTGGCCGCAAGCTCGGGATTGTCGGACTCAAAGACCTTGCGCGCTACGGCCTCAGCCTTCGCAGCTTCCTTGGGTGCGTTTTCCACTCTCGCCGGAGCGCCTCCCGCGTTGGCATCGACGTCAGCTATGGCGGGTGTCGCTGTTGAAGCGGCTAGGAGCGCAGCCATGGCCAGACAGGCCAGGATCCTTTTGATAATCATTTGGTCCCCAATCGTGAAACTGTCATGGGCGTGGTCGACGACCCGCCTCACGAAGGCCTCATCGATGTTCCTTTTCGGTAATCGAAAGAACAGATACACCGAGTTCTTTAAGGCGCGACGGGGGCCTTCATCGCAAACGCTAACAAGGGAAAACTGCACTGAGTGGTCTTCCGAATCAAAATGAGTGGCGAATCGCCCATATTTGAGTGGTAGCGAGGGGAAGCACGTTAGAACGTTCGTAGCCGCCGTGCTTCGACGATACGACCACCATCCTTGGGAACTGGTTCTGTCAGAGCTTCATCGCGTTACCGGAACTTCACGGAGCAGCACTGCAGACGATGCAGCGGTTGGGCCAAACGCTCGGCGGGGGCCTCTTCCGGGGTGCCGGTTGGGCAGCCGCCGATCTGAGCAAGGTGGATCCTGACGCCGGGCGGAGATGGAAAGCATTCCTCGCGACCTCAATTCACGGTCACTCTGCGCCGGTTGCCACCGAGACATTTTTGTCGTATCAGCCGAACAGCCGCCCTGAAGACCCTACGGTGCTCAGGGCGGCTCTCAGGCCTTACCTCGTGCTCAAGCGACGATGGTCCCTTGATGGCTCCGAGGATCTGACAACTCTCCCCGACGCCGAAGTGCATTGGAACACCAAGGAGCGCAGTCTCACCAAGCACGTCTTGAAGGTCATCGAGGCGACCGTACCCGGCGACTTGATGCTGGGAGCGGTACTCGAAGACTCACTGAGCGCCGCTTACGACCTTCTCGACGCTTATCACGGCCTACGCTCGTGGGATCCGCTCAACTTTCGTCGCTCGGCAATCGAACCGCACGGGCAGGATCGGTTTCGCCATCCCGTGGACGCAGTCATCGATGGGCTGCGAGCGTACGGCGAGAAAGCCCTGCTCGCACGGCCGGACCTGCCCGAACGGTGGTGGTCGATCGGTCGAGACCTCTTCCGACGTCTCGCGCTACATTTGGTCGCACTTGACGCCTCGCGGTCGTACGACGAGAAGATCTCGTGGCTGCTAGAACGATCTGCTCTCTACGAAACTACTCTCAAACACGAGACTTATCGCATCCTCAAAGTGTCGGCGGAAAAAGCATCGAAAGAAGCACGAGATCACCTCCTTTCGGCCGCACAAGCCGGGCCTAGCCTTCCCAAAGACGTCACGGAAGACATCCTCGACCGTGAACAGCACACCAAATACGCAACCTACAACTTGCTTGTATGGCTGACCCAAGTTGCGCCCGGATGGGCTGAGGCCGGCACAGCCCTTGCAGAGGCACAGGACGCAAACCATGTTTTCGCCCCGCGGGAGAATCCCGACTTCGACAAGTGGATGACGACCGGCACCTGGGGCGGAAAACTGCCGATGGAACTGGATGACTTTATCGGGTCCCTTGAAAAGGATCCCGCTGGTACCGTCGATGACCTCCTAGCCGGGGACTACTCGGAACGGAGCTTGAACGAACCAGAGTGGCGCGACGCTCTTTCTCTCGTGAGCCAAGTGGCTGAGTCCCGCCCCGACCTCGGCGAACAACTTTGGGCCCTCGTCGATGATCGGCCAGACCGCGGTTCTCAGGCCGACGACCTTCGCCGAGCTATTGTCGATGGTTGGGCGGAATCGGCTCTGGGTGCGATTGCCAACACCGTCGTCGCACGAGTTACAACACAAGTCGCAAGTTTAGAATCCGCTCGCTCAGTCGGCCGATTCCTGCTGGAGCAGGTTCGAAAGCAGATCGAGAGTGACGAGACACCGGCTCTCGCGGCGATGCGCCGCATCGCCCTCGACCTTTGGAGGAAGCATGGCCACTCGTTCACGCATTCCGAGGCAGCGGACCCGAACTCGATGGCACCGCTTACCTCAATTCTTGGCCAGGAGACCTCGCCCAGTACTGGATGGCTGAGGTTGATCGACGATGGCGGAAACATCGTGATGACTGGTTGGGCCTCAGCGATGACGAGCACGAGGCTCTTACGCAGCTTCTCTGCGGGCCGGCGCACGCGTTCGATGCCACAGGACCCGCTCTGGCGAGCCACTTGTTCTTCTTATTCGCTGCCGACCCGGCCTTCGCGACAGAGCACCTGCTCCCGTTATTCCGTGCTGACGCGACCGCGCCGTTGTTTTGGCCTCCCTACCTTCGCCACCCTCGCTACAACGACAAGCTGCTCGCCGCTGGTTTCCTGGACAGTATCATCGCAGAGTGGGCGCGGCTCGACTCGCTAAGGGTCAACGAGCTCCAGAATCAATTCTTCGGCCTGGTCATCTCGATCGTGTCCTTCGCTGGTATCGCCCCGGAGTCGCGCCAAACCCTGCTCGATCAGAGCGTTCTTGCCGCCGACGGAGCGCACGAAGCGGAGTTTGCTCAGGCGGTGGTGTATTTCCTTCGTGCAGACGGGGTCGACGGTGCTGAAGTGTGGAAGCGATGGCTTCGCGCCCACCTGACATCTCGACTGAACGGCGTGCCGAGAAGGCTGAACGTCGAAGAACTATCCTGCTGGGCTGACACCGTCTCTTACCTCGGCGATGGCATTCCCGAGGCGACCGAGATGCTCCGCAACCGCAGCATCGGTCTCGGCGATCGGTTCATCCGTCCGGACTTCCCGGAAGGAGCGCTCACCCTTTACGGCCCGGTTCTGGCATCGCACTTCGCGGAACGCATTCGCAACTCGTCACCCGGCGACTATTTCACCGTCCACCAAGTGAACGAGCTGATCGATGCGATGCGAAATACCCTCGGCGACGCAGGGGTACAACCGTTAGTGCACGCGGTGACGACGAGAGGATTCATTGGCGGCAGCACCGACCAGTGACGCTCGTGAGGGGCGCTTCCTCATCATCGTTGTCGAGCTCGGCCGGACGCATGGCTGCGGCTCGATACCGATCTCGCCGACGCGCAACGGGCGAAGCCGATGTGAGTGATCGCGGAGGCGAGCGTCCACAAGTCAGCGGCCATGAGGAGCACTGGAAGACCCCTGCATACTCTGCACTGGACGCGCCTTGGAAGCCGAAGCGCTGCGTCAGCCGGGGCTGAGAACGCAGAACTCGTTGCCCTCCGTGTCGGCGAGGCACACCCATGGCACGTCGCCCTGGCCGACGTCGGCGTCCGTGGCGCCCAGGTCCCGCAACCGGGCCACCTCCGCCGCTTGATCATCTCCGGGGTACGGCCTCAGGTCGAGATGGACCCGGCCGCGCGCGGCATTCGCGGCGGGAGTCCGGACGAATTCCAAATACGGCCCAACGCCCTTGGCCGAACGCAGCCTCGCAAAATCATCAGTCTCCTCGTGCACAGTCCAGTCCATCGCCCCGCTCCAGAACCGCACCATGGCCCGCGGATCCGCACAATTGACCACCACCGCGGCGATCGGCCCGGTGTCCTGGTAGATCGGCCGAGGCTCCAACACGCAGAACACGTTGCCCTCCGGATCGGCCAGGACCGTCCACGGCACATCGCCCTGGCCGATATCGGCAGGCGTCGCGCCGAGCTTCACCAGGCGCGCCACAAGCTCCGCTTGATGGGCCTCAGAGGCGGTGGCGAGGTCGAGGTGGGCGCGATACCTCACCGTTTCGGGGTCAGGCACAGTGACGACATCGACGCAGACGGCGGCGGGGTCCGGCCCGGTGAAGCCCGCGGGTTCAACATTGCTCACACCGGGGCCTTCGCTGGAAATATCCCAACCAAGCGCCTCCGCCCAAAACCGGCCCAGAGCCGAGTCGTCCCGGGCCTTGAAATTCACTTGAACAAGTCGCAGTGCCATACCGCCCGATCCTATAACCAGGCAATACCCGGCTGAGCGGCAACATCCCAGGACACGCTGACCGGAGAGGCCGCGCATTTGACCGTGTTTGAGACGATGAACCACATGGACGCTGATGCTAGCCCTGCCAACGACCCCGATTCCGATCCGGCCGGCGCACACCACGCGGGTGTGCAGTCCGTTGACCGGGCCATCACCGTGCTCGAAATCATCGCCCGCAACGGCGATGCCGGCGTGAGTGAGATCGCTGAGGAAATGGGCGTCCACAAGTCAACGGCATCGCGACTGCTGAGCGCCCTGGACGCCCGTGGAATGGTTCAGCAGAACCACGAGCGCGGAAAATACCAACTCGGATTCAACATCCTGCGCCTGGCCAGCGCCATTCCGGCCCGCCTCAGCTTGGTAAAGGAAGCCCGGGAAGATCTCGAAGCCCTTGCGGAGA
The DNA here is from genome assembly GCF_052115325.1 of Arthrobacter sp. 2RAF22. Classification (NCBI taxonomy): domain Bacteria; kingdom Bacillati; phylum Actinomycetota; class Actinomycetes; order Micrococcales; family Micrococcaceae; genus Arthrobacter; species Arthrobacter sp. 2RAF22. Next base: position 86,363 of record NZ_JBFRGL010000011.1, read on the forward strand.
AGTTCGCCGAGACCGCCAACCTGGCCGTGCTTCGGTCAAATTTCGCGGTCAACGTGGACCAGGCCATTGGCCCCAACACGCTTGGCACGCAGGACTGGATCGGCGGGCTCACCCCGCTCCACGCCACGTCCAGCGGCAAGGTCATGCTTGCAGCGCTGCCGCCTGGGACACGTGACCGAATTCTCAGGGAATCCGGCCAGGCACGATACACTCCGCAGACCATCACCGACCGCGACGAGCTGGAGCGGCAAATGCCGGTCATTGCGGAGGCCGGGTACGCCGCCACGTATGAAGAACTCGAGCGCGGACTCAACGCCGTCGCCGTTCCGATCCGCAACCACAGCGGCACGGTGATCGGAGCCATCAGCCTTTCCGGGCCGGCCTTCCGTTTCGAGCCGGAAAAAATACCCGGCCTGCTCGATGCGCTCAAGCAAGCCGGGTATTCAATCAGCGTCAAGATGGGTTACACAGCAGCCGGCGGCGCCTAAGCGCCGTCGGCCTGGCGATCCAGCGCTGCCTGGGCGAGGTTTTCCGCCTCGGCTTTGATGGTGGTGTTGTCGCCGTGACCGGTCCGGACCACGGTTTCCGGCGGAAGCGTCAGGAGGCGTTCCCGGATCGAGGCCAGGATGGTCGGATAGTCGCTGTGGGACCTTCCGGTTGCTCCCGGGCCGCCGTTGAAGAGGGTGTCGCCGGTGAACACCGTGCCTTCGCTTTCGAGGTAGAAGCACGTGGAACCCGGTGAGTGGCCGGGGGTGTGGATGGCTTGCAGTGCCGTGCCGGCCACTTCGAAGACGTCGCCGTCCGTGATGTAACGGTCCGGGCCGGCGTCCGGGTACACCTGCTCCCACAGGACCATGTCTGCCGGGTGAAGGTGGATCGGCGCGTTCACTGCCTTCGCGACGTCGAGCGCTGCTCCGATGTGATCGTTGTGCGCGTGGGTGAGCAGGATGGCGCGCACCTTCCGGCCACGGACCTGGCCGATGATTGCCTCCGCGTCGTGCGGCGAATCGATGATCACGCATTCGTCGTCGTTGCCGACGATCCAGACATTGTTGTCCACGTCCCACGTACCGCCGTCGAGCGAAAACGTGCCCGAGGTGACGAGGTTCTCAATGGCGACGCTCATCCGATTTCCACCACCGAACGGAGCACTTTGCCCTCGTGCATCTTGGCGAACGCCTCTTCCACCTGGTCGATGGTGATCCGTTCGGACACGAATGCGTCCAGGTCCAGGTTGCCTTGCTTGTAGTGCGCCACGAGCATCGGGAAGTCGCGGGAAGGCAGGCAGTCGCCATACCAGGAGGACTTCAGCGAACCGCCGCGGCCGAAGACATCCAGCAAGGGCAGCTCAAGCAACATGCCCGGCGTCGGGACGCCCACCAGCACTACGCGGCCGGCGAGGTCGCGCGCGTAGAAGGCCTGCTTGTAGGTCTCCGGGCGCCCGACGGCGTCAATCACCACATCGGCGCCGTTGCCGCCGGTCAGGGCCCGGATGGCCTCGACGGGGTCCTCCTGGCTGGAGTTGACACCGTGTGTGGCTCCCAGGGACATGGCCATCCCGATTTTGTTGGCGTCGATGTCCACGGCGATGATCGTCGTGGCGCCGGCGAGCTTTGCCCCGGCAATAGCGGCGATGCCGACGCCGCCGCAACCGATCACGGCCACGGACTCGCCCCGCTTGACCTCACCGGTGTTGATCGCGGCACCGATGCCTGCCATCACACCGCAGCCGAGCAGCCCGACGGCGGCGGGATCGACGTCGTCGTCCACTTTGGTGCACTGCCCGGCGGCCACGAGGGTCTTCTCCGCGAAGGCGCCGATCCCCAGTGCCGGGGTCAGTTCCGTGCCGTCCTCCAGGGTCATCTTCTGGGTGGCATTGTGCGTGTTGAAGCAGTACTGCGGCTGGCCCTTGGCGCACGCACGGCAGTGGCCGCACACGGCGCGCCAGTTCAGGATGGCCCTGTCCCCCGGCGCCACATCGGTGACGTCCGGGCCAACGGCGCTGACCACGCCGGTGGCTTCGTGGCCGAGCAGGATGGGGAAATCATCGGTGATGCCGCCCTGCTTGTAGTGCAGGTCGGTGTGGCAGACACCGCAGGTGAGGATGTCCACCAGAGCCTCCCCCGGACCAGGGTCCGGCACCATGATGGTCTCCAGCGTGACCGGGGCGTTCTTTTCCTTGGCGATGACGGCTTTTACTTTATGAACCATTGGCTTGCGTCCCTTTCCTAGGTTCCTGGTTACTCGTTACGACGACAGACATTCCTCAGGCTAGCTGTCGGCGGGGACGTCGGCGATCTTGCTCGTGACCCAGCTGTGGAACGCCTCAATGTGGTGCTCGCTCGGTACCAGGACGCCGCCCTTGGCGTAGATCTTGGAGCCCATGGCCGGCTGGCAGCGTTCGCAGGCGTCGAAGTCCTGCTCGTTGACCCGGTGGAAGAGCTCCACCGAAGCGCTCACGTCCTTGCCGGATTCCACGACGCTGGGCAGGTACAGCCAGTCGCATTCGACGATCGTGTGGTCGGCAGCCAGCGGGAACATGCGGTGGATGATGACGTGGTCCGGAACAAGGTTGACGAAGACATTCGGCTTGATGGTCACTGCGTAGTACCGGCGGTCGTGGTCGTCGCCGACTCCGGGAATCCGATCCAGGCCTTCGGAACCATCAATCGTGAAGCCCTTGATGTCGTCACCGAACTCCGCGCCGTGGCCCACAAAATACTGCGCCGCCAGGCCGTCGGCGAACTCGGGCAGGACTTCGGTGAGTTCGGGGTGGATCGTGGCGCAGTGGTAGCACTCCATGAAGTTTTCGATGATGAGCTTCCAGTTGGCCTTCACGTCGTACTTGATGCGCCGGCCAAGGCTCAGGTTCGCGATGTCATAGTCGTCGACAGCCCGCAGATCCCCGAGGCGCTCCTCGATCGCGCCCATGACGTCTTCCTCGAACGACGGTGGCTCATCCGCGAGGCTGACCCAGACGTAGCCCATGTATTCCCGGACGTGGACCTTGACCAGCCCGTATTCGTTTCGATCGATATCCGGCATCTTGGTGAGGTTCGGGGCCGCGATGAGCTTCCCCTCAAGATCGTAGGTCCAGGCGTGGTACGGGCACTGGAACGAGCGGTTGGCCTCGCCGGACTCCTCCATGCACAGCTTCACGCCACGGTGCCGGCAGATGTTGTAGAACGCGCGGATCTCGCCCTTGCGGGTGCGGTTGATGAGTACGCTCTCACGGCCGATCTGCACGGTTTTGAACGAGCCGGCCTTTTCCAGGTCCGCGGTCCGCACAGCGCAGAACCACATTTGTTCGAAGATGTGTTCCTGCTCGGCACGGAAGATGTCTTCACTGACATAAGTGTGGCCGGGGAGAGTGGGGATCAGGCTGGGGGAAACAACTTCAGTGGTCATGCTGACTCCTATTCAGTGATGAACGTGGTTGGCGCTCGAGAGGACTAAGGGGTTGCCAGGACGGGCGGGGCATTGCGGGCGTTGAGTTGCCGGCGCCAACGGGTGAACAGTCGCGGCTGGTTCACACCTAGTACGCCCACCGGTTCCTCGCCCCGGTAATACACGGCCAGGAAGCTGTGGTTCTCGAGCTGCCCTGCCTCAATTTCGACGCGCTCCGCGTCCCGCGCATGGCCGGCGAACTGGAGCGTTACTCCGTACTGGTCCGACCAGAAGTACGGCAGGTTGAGCGGTTGGGGTGCTGCTGAGTGATCCAAGAGCCCTGTCACGGCAAGGGCGGCACGTTCCTGGGCGCCGCTCCAATGCTCCACGCGATGGTGCTGCCCGCTGCGTTCGTCGTACCAGGCCGCGCAGTCTCCCACGGCGACCACGCCGGGGACGTTTGTCCGTCCCATCGAATCGCACGTGACGCCGTCGTCGATCGCCAGCCCCGAACCGGCCAGCCACCCGACGTTGGGGACCGCACCGATTCCGAGAAGTACGACGTCGGCGGAACGGTACTGTCCATCGCTGAGCCGGACGCCGGTCACATTTCCTTCGTAGCTGTAATACGAGTCGATTCCCGTGTCACAAATCAGTTCCACTCCATTGATCCCATGGAGCGTGGCCATGACGCCAGCCATCTCCGGACCGATCGGAGCGCTTAGCGGGATCGGGCTCTTGCAGATAATGGTCACGTCCATTCCCAGGCCCTTGGCCGTTGACGCCACTTCCGCGCCGATGAAGCCTGCGCCAACCACCAACAGGCGGCCGCCCGGAACGAGTTCCGGAGCCAGGTCCTGCGCATCCTCGAGAGTCCGCAGAGTAAAGACGTTGGATAGGCCCGCAAGTTCGGGCAGGGTGCGGGCCGAAGCTCCGGTGGCGATCACGACGCCGTCGGCCACCACCGTGCGTCCGTTGCCTAGGGTGATGGTCCTGCTGGCCGCGTCAAAGCTCTTCGCAGGCGAGCCCAACATCCATTCAGCCTGCAGGGGATCCGCCATTCCCCCCTCTTCCGCTTCCAACATCAAGTGCTTGATGCCGATCTTTCCTGCCAGGAACTCCTTGGACAGGGGCGGACGGTCATAGGGCCGCTGCTGCTCATCTCCAATGATGATCAGCCGGCCACAAAAACCCTGCGCGCGGGCAGCGCGGGCGGCGGAAAGTCCAGCCAATGAAGCGCCCACGATCGCCAATGTCTCCATGGCTTCCTCCTCGTTGAGCCGTTCGAAATTTTATTGCGCATTACGCAACGAACTTCGTTATGCGAAACAGTGTGACGGCCTTCACATCGCCTGTCAAGCAATCTGCGCAGTAATTTCCACCTCTTGACAAGCCCCTGTGAGGTCCATCACTCTGTTGCGTATTGTGATCTTCGTTGATCATGAGACAACCGCCCCCAGGTTTTCGACCAATCCGGTGAAAGAGGTTCGTGAGATGCACAGTGCTTGTCCGCTTAGCTCGTTGGCTCCGGGGGACGCGATTCGACTCGAGACGTCTCCGCCGATTGCCGTATTCCACACCGAAGACGGCGAACTCTTTGCCCTCGACGACACCTGCACGCACCAAGACGCCTCACTCGCCGACGGCTGGGTGGAGGACTGCTGGGTGGAGTGCCCCCTCCATGCTTCAAAGTTCAATCTCCGCACGGGAGCCGCCGATGCGCCTCCCGCCAAACTGCCCGTCAGGGTCCACGAAGTCCTGGTAGTGGACGGCCAGATCATGGTCAAGGAATCCGAGGACGAGCCCAACCTGCCGCCCGGGTTGACCGTCGACGGCCACGTCTAGCTTCCGGCGAGCCCCAAACTTCGATACGACTTACCTCAGGAGCAACACGCATGTCCACATCACCCCGCGTCGTCATTATCGGAGCCGGCATCGTCGGCGCCAATCTTGCGGATGAGCTGTCCACCCGCGGCTGGACCAACATCACCGTGGTCGAGCAGGGCCCGTTGACGTTGGCGGGTGGCTCAACCTCGCACGCCCCCGGCCTCGTGTTCCAGACCAACGCCTCCAAGGCCATGACCGAATTCGCTTCCTACACCGCGGACAAGCTGCTCTCCCTCAGCGATTCCGGCGTCTCCTGCTTCAACCAGGTGGGCGGCCTCGAGGTCGCCACCACGCCAGGGCGCCTGGAGGACCTCAAGCGCAAGCTGGGCTACGCGGCGTCGTGGGGTGTGGAAGGCCGGCTCATCGATCCGGACGAGTGCGCCAAGCACTACCCGCTGCTCAACCAGGAGAAAGTACTCGGCGGACTCTACGTCCCCTCCGACGGCCTGGCCTCCGCAGCCCGCGCCGTCGGCCTGCTCATCGCCAAGGCGAGCGCCGCAGGCGTCACGTTCCGCGGTTCCACTCCCGTCACCGGCATTGAACAGACAGGCGGCAAAGTCACGGGAGTCGAAACGCCCGACGGTGTGATCCCTGCGGACATCGTTGTTTCCTGCGCCGGGTTCTGGGGACCCAAGATCGGCGCCATGGTGGGCATGTCCGTGCCACTCCTCCCGCTGGCCCACCAATACGTCAAGACCACCTCCGTACCGGAGCTCGTGGGCCGGAACGATGCCTCGCGGCTGCTTGATCCCGCCAACGGCGCGTGGATGCCCATCCTTCGCCACCAGGACAAAGACCTCTATTACCGCGAGCACGGGGACCGGATGGGCATTGGTTCCTACGCCCACAAGCCCATGCCCGTGGACCTCCGGGAGCTCCCCGAGGTTGCCGCGGCGGACATGTCCGAGCACCGCATGCCATCCCGCCTGGCGTTCACCGAAGAGGACTTCCTGCCGAGTTGGGAGGACTCCAAGGAACTCCTTCCGGCACTTGCCGGCGCGGGGATTGCAAATGGCTTCAACGGCATCTTCTCCTTCACCCCCGACGGCGGTCCCTTGGTGGGCGAGTCCAAGGAGGTTGAGGGGTTCTTCGTTGCCGAGGCCGTGTGGGTGACGCACTCCGCCGGCGTGGCCAGGGCAGTGGCCGAGCTCTTGATCGAGGGCCAATCCCGGATTCCGCTCCACGAATGCGAAGTCTCCCGCTTCGAAGAGATCCAGACCGCGGAGAGCTACGTCAGCGAAACCTCCCAGCAGAACTTCGTAGAGATCTACGATGTCCTGCACCCGCTGCAGCCACGCGTCTCGCCCCGCGAACTGCGCGTGAGCCCATTCAATGCCCGGCAGAAGGAGCTCGGGGCGTTCTTCCTCGAAGCCCAGGGTTGGGAGCGCCCGCACTGGTTCGAGGCAAACCGCGGCTTGCTGGAGATCCTCCCGGAAGAATGGCGCGCACCTGAACGCGAACCGTGGGCCGCAATGTTCCACTCCCCCATTTCCGCTGCCGAAGCGTGGAAGACGCGCACCGCCGTCGCGCTCTATGACATGACGCCGCTCAAGCGGCTGGAGGTTTCCGGCCCTGGCGCCGAAGCCCTCTTGCAGCGCCTCAGCGCCGGGAAGGTCGACAAGAAGCCGGGTGCGGTGACGTACTGCCTACTCCTCAACGGCGACGGCGGCATCCGCAGCGACATTACGGTGGCCCGCCTCGACGAAACCACGTTCCAGGTAGGCGCGAACGGCAACATCGACTTCGCCTACCTCACCACCGAAGCCCGCAAACAGACCGCTGGGGACGTCACCCAGTGGGTCCAGGTCAGGGACATCACGGGTTCCACGTGCTGCGTGGGGCTTTGGGGGCCGCTCGCCCGCGAGGTCATGGCCAAGGTGAGCGACGACGATTTCAGCAACGACGGATTGAAGTACTTCCGCACCAAGAAAGTCCGGATCGGCGGGATCCCTGTCCTCGCGATGCGCCTGTCCTACGTCGGCGAGTTGGGCTGGGAGCTGTACACGACGGCGGAAAACGGCCAAAAGCTCTGGGACCTTTTGTTCGAGGCCGGCCAGGAGCAGGGCATCATCGCGGCCGGCCGCGGCGCGTTCAACAGCCTCCGCCTCGAGAAGGGCTACCGGCTGTGGGGCACCGACATGACCCCCGAGCACGAGCCCTTCCAAGCGGGCCTTGGCTTCTCCGTCGGCAAGGACAAGGAAGGATACATCGGTGCCGAGGCCCTCAAAGCCCGCCGCGAACTGCCCATCAACCGCCGCTTGCGTTGCCTGACGGTCGACGACGGCACGTCCGTTGTGTTGGGCAAGGAACCTGTGTATTTCAAGGGAGAGCCCGCCGGCTACGTCACAAGCGCCGCCTACGGCTACACCGTCCGAAAGCCCATCGCCTACGCTTGGCTGCCCGCCGAAGCGGGCGAGGGTGACACCGTCGAGATCGAATACTTCGGGAAGCGGATCCCGGCCACCATCTCTGCCGATCCCCTCGTGGATCCAACCATGGAAAAGCTACGGGGCTGACGCCCCTCCTGGCTACTCGACACAGCAATGGGGATCACTTCAAAGGAGTTCAACTAATGGCCAACGAAAAGTTTGACTACGTCATTGTGGGTGGGGGCAGCGCCGGATCGGTGCTGGCGGACAGGCTCAGCGCAGACCGCACCAAGACCGTCCTGGTCCTGGAGGCCGGCCGCAGCGACTACCCCTGGGACCTGTTCATCCAGATGCCCGCGGCGCTCACCTTCCCCAGCGGGAACAGGTTCTATGACTGGCGCTACCAGTCCGACCCTGAGCCGCACATGCACGGACGCCGGATCGCCCACACCCGCGGCAAGGTCCTGGGCGGCTCCAGTTCCATCAACGGGATGATCTTCCAGCGCGGCAACCCCTTGGACTACGAACGCTGGGGAGCCGACGCCGGGATGGAGACCTGGGACTTCGCTCACTGCCTCCCCTACTTCAACCGCATGGAGACCGCGCTGGCCGCGGAACCCGACGATGAACTGCGCGGACACGACGGACCGCTGGTCCTTGAACGCGGTCCGGCGCGCAATCCCCTCTTCCAAGCCTTCTTCCGCGCGGCCCAACAAGCCGGATTCGCACGGACCAACGATGTCAACGGGTACCGGCAGGAGGGCTTCGGTCCCTTCGACCGCAATGTGCACAAGGGCCAGCGGCTCTCGGCCTCCCGGGCTTACTTGCGGCCGCACCTCGACCGGCCCAACCTCACGGTCAGGACCCGGGCACTCGTCTCGAAAATCAACTTCGACGGCATTGGAACGTCCGATGTCAGGGCCACGGGCGTGAGCTATCGACGCAACGGCAAGCAGCACAGCGTGGATGCCCAGGAAGTAGTCCTGTGCGGAGGGGCCATCAACACCCCGCAGCTCCTGCAGTTGTCCGGCGTCGGGGACTCCACGCACCTCACGTCCCTCGGCATCAAACCCGTAGTTGACCTGCCCGGCGTCGGCGAAAACCTGCAGGACCACCTGGAGGTCTACATCCAGCACGCCTGCACCCAGCCGGTGTCCATGCAACCCAGCCTGAGCCTGTGGCGCTACCCGTGGATCGGCCTGCAGTGGCTGTTCGGGCGCAAGGGACCTGCTGCCACCAACCACTTCGAGGGCGGCGGCTTTGTGCGCTCCAACGAGGACGTGGCCTACCCCAACCTCATGTTCCACTTCCTGCCGGTGGCCGTCCGCTACGACGGCCAGAAGGCCGATGCCAAGCATGGCTACCAAGTGCACATCGGGCCCATGTACTCCGATGCGCGCGGCAGCCTGAAGATCACCTCCACGGACCCCACCGTCCACCCGTCCATGAAATTCAACTACCTTTCCACGGAGCAGGACCGGCGCGAGTGGGTCGAAGCCATCCGGATTTCCCGGCAGATCCTCGAGCAGTCGGCCATGGCGCCTTTCGATGGCGGGGAGCTCTCCCCCGGTCCAACCGTCCAGACGGACGAGGAAATCCTCGACTGGGTAGCCCGCGACGCAGAAACCGCGCTGCACCCGTCCTGCACGGCCAAGATGGGCCCGGCCACCGATCCGATGTCCGTGGTGGACCCGCTCAGCATGAGGGTGCACGGCACCTCGGGCCTGCGGGTGGCTGACGCTTCGGCAATGCCCTACGTGACCAACGGCAACATCTACGCGCCGGTCATGATGCTGGCCGAGAAAGCCGCTGACCTGATCCAGGGCCGCGAACCCCTCGCTCCGATCGCCGCCGAGTTCTACCGGCACGGCAGCAGCCCGGTTCCGGACAGCCTGGAAGGCCTGGACAGCCGGCCCCAGGTCACTCCCGCGAGGAACCAAGGAGCGGCATGAACAGCCCACAACTTTCCCAGACCCACACGGTGCGCGGCAGCTACGTTGACGGCGGCTGGCGGCAGTCCGCCGGAGGAATCCGCAGCATCAACTGCCCGGCGGACGGAACGCACGTTGCCGACGTCGCGGAATGCACCTCGGCCGACGCCGAGGCAGCGGTGGCGAGTGCCCGGAAGGCGTTCGACGACGGCGGCTGGCCGGGCACTCCGGAACTGGAACGCGGCGCGATCCTGCTCCGCGTGGCCGGGCTGCTCCAGCGGGACAAAGCCGGCTACGCCGCGGCCGAAGCCCTCGACACCGGCAAGCGACTGGTCGAAGCCGAATACGACATCGACGACGTCATCGCCTGCTTCCGTTACTACGGCAGCGTGGCAGGCACGGACGCAGGCCGCGTGATCGATACCGGCCGGCCCGGCGCCATCAGCCGGGTCGTCCATGCACCCGTGGGCGTCTGCGGCCTCATCACGCCGTGGAACTATCCGCTTCTGCAGGCTTCATGGAAGGTTGCGCCGGCACTGCTCGCCGGGAACACCTTTGTCCTCAAGCCCAGTGAGCTGACGCCTTCGACGTCGATCCTGCTCATGGACACGCTGCGCGAAGCCGGCGTGCCCGACGGCGTCGCGAACCTCGTGACGGGAACGGGACCGGAAGTGGGGGCTGTGCTCAGCTCGGATCCGCGGGTCGATCTGGTCTCGTTCACGGGCGGACTGGAGACCGGCAAGCGGATCATGGTGGCCGCGGCGGAGACGGTCAAGCGCGTGGCCCTCGAACTCGGCGGCAAGAACCCGAATGTGGTCTTTGCCGACGCTGACCGTGAGGCCGCCATCGACAACGCCCTGACGGCTGTCTTCCTGAACTCCGGCCAAGTTTGCTCGGCCGGGGCGCGGCTCATTGTCGAAGAGTCCATTCACGAAGAGTTCGTGGCCGAGGTGGTTCGCCGTGCACGCCAGATCCGGCTGGGCGGCCCCTTCGACCAGGAGGCCCAGACCGGCCCGCTGATCTCCACGGCCCACCGGGACAAGGTCCACGCCTACGTGCAGGCCGGGGTTGCGGAGGGCGCCCGGTTGCTGTGCGGAGGCTTCATTCCGGACACCCCGGAACTGGGGCGTGGCAGTTTCTACCCGCCCACCGTATTGGACGGGTGCAAGACCTCGATGCGCGTGGTCCAGGAGGAATCCTTTGGCCCCGTCATGACGGTGGAAACATTCACCACCGAGGAAGAGGCCGTCCGGCTGGCCAACGATACCGTCTACGGACTGGCCGGCGCCGTGTGGACGGCAGACGCCTCGAAGGCCCAGCGGGTCTCCGAAGCGCTGCGCCACGGGACGGTCTGGATCAACGACTACCACCCATACGTTCCGCAAGCCGAATGGGGCGGCTTCGGACAATCAGGCAACGGCCGCGAATTGGGGCTCGCGGGCTTGGCCGAATACCGAGAAACAAAGCACATCTGGCAAAACATCAGCCCCGGGCCCAGCCATTGGTTCGAGCCGTCACAGGCAGGAGTACAGCAATGAGCAGTCCTGACATATCAGTGCGCAACCTCTGGAAGGTCTTCGGACCCGGAGGTGAAAAGATCCCCAAGAATCCCGAGCTGTCGAGCTTGAGCTCCGGCGAATTGCTTGAACGCACCGGCTGCAATGCTGCCGTGCGGGACATGAACTTCGACGTCGCCAAGGGCGAGGTGTTCGTCGTCATGGGCCTCTCCGGATCAGGAAAATCCACCCTGATCCGATGCCTCACCCGGCTGATCGAACCGACGTCGGGAAGCGTCCTGGTGGACGGAAAAGACGTGTTGGATGCGGGAACCACCGAACTTCGGGAACTGCGCCGGAGGAAGATGTCCATGGTCTTCCAGCACTTCGGCCTCCTACCGCACCGCACCGTGCTGGACAACGTGTCCTACGGCTTGCAGATCCGCGGGGCGTCGAAAAACGAGCGTTACGCCAAATCCCGCGAAATCATCGAACTGGTAGGCCTCAAGGGCTACGAGCAGCATTTCCCCGATCAGCTTTCCGGCGGAATGCAGCAGCGTGTTGGGCTTGGCCGCGCCTTGGCGGGCGATCCGGACACCATCCTCTTCGACGAGCCGTTCTCGGCCCTGGATCCCCTCATCCGGCGCGATATGCAGGCCGAAGTCATCCGGCTGCACAAAGAGATGGGCAAGACGATGGTGTTCGTTACCCACGACCTATCCGAAGCGCTCAAACTCGGGGACCGCATCCTGATCATGCGGAACGGCGAGACTGTCCAGTGCGGCACCGGCGATGATCTTGTCGGTTCGCCAGCGGACAAGTACATAGCCGACTTCGTCTCGGAAGTACCCCGCGCGGATGTCCTGACGCTCAAATGGATCACCGATCCGGTAGCTTTGGGCACTCCCGGGGATGCTCCCGTCCTGAGCGCAGGCACCATTATCCGCGACGCCATCCCCACGGTCATGAACTCGACGTGTCCCGTGCTCGTGGAAGAGTCCGGCAAAATCACGGGCCAGATCGACCGCGACAGCATCTTGTCGGTCATCCGCAGCACGGAAGTTGCGGCGTGATGTCCACTCTAGTTCGTGATCGCGCCCCGGTTCAGGCCGGCGCCAACACCCTCCGCCCGCCGCGCAAGCGGCTGAGTCGCCGAGTTTTCCTCCTGGGTGCCGCCGGAGTCCTCTGGCTCCTCGGTTTCTTGTTCCTGCACGGCACATCGACCCTCACGCTGCCGGCGTCGGAATTGACTGACCTGCACCGTTCGCTCAACCAATTCAATGCCTGGGTCGCATCGAACCGGGCGGACAATCCCGTTTTCCAGTACGTCTTCACTCCCTTCCGTTCCGCCGTCGATTCAGTCGCAAATCTGTTCACCAGCACTTTTGCCGCCAGCTCCACCGGGCTTCGCCTACCGGAAATCGGCTGGCTGGGAACTGTCGGCCTGCTCAGCTGGATCGCTTTTGCGGTCGGCAATGCCCGGGTGGGATTGCTGACGGCGGCCGCATTCACGTTCTTCGGGCTCCAGGGCCTGTTTACGGAAGCGGCTTACACCTTCGCCCTCGTCCTCACAGCCGTGCTGTTCAGCCTGCTGATCGGCATCCCGCTCGGAGTCTTGGCCGGGATCTCGGGCCGGGTTTCCCAAGTGATCACTCCGGTCCTCGACTTCATGCAAATCCTCCCCACGTTCGTCTATCTGGCTCCTTTGGCCCTTATCTTCCTGATCGGCCCTGCCTCCGCCGTCATCGCCACGGTGATCTACGCGGTGCCTCCTCTCATCCGACTGACGGCACACGGAATCCGGAACATCCCGGAGAACACCAGGGAAGCCTCCGATTCCTTGGGCACCACAGGGTTGCAGCGGCTTCTCACCCTGCAACTTCCCCTGGCACGGCGCACCATCGTGATGGGGATCAACCAAAGCACCATGGCTGCTTTGTCCATGGTCACCATCGCAGCGCTGATCGCGGCGCCGGGGCTGGGACAAGTGGTTGTGCGTGCCTTGCAGTCGCTCGACGTCGGGACAGCAGTCAACGCAGGTCTGTCGATCGTCCTCCTGGCCATTGTGCTGGACCGGGTCACCACGGCCGCCAGCCGCCGGGCCGAACCCGGAGCAGCCCGCAAGCGCCGGATATCGCGGAAAAGCAGGTACATCCTGCTCGCTGCCAGCCTCGCCGTTGTCCTTGCCATGGTCCAGCTTTCCCGGACGATGCTCTGGGCCGCAGCCTTTCCGAAGAACCTCAACTTTGGCCCGGACATCGTCAGTGGAGTCAGCGCTGCCAGCGCATGGCTGCAGACAAATCTTTCCCTGTTTACGGTGTCGTTCCGCGAGGCCCTGACCAACGGAATCCTCAACCCGTTCCAATCCCTTCTGACCGAGACCCCCTTCTACCTCCTCGTCGCGGTTGTCCTCGTGGCGGCTTACGCACTTGGCGGTTGGAAACTGGCACTGGTCACCGCCTCATGCCTGGCCGCGATCATTTACCTGGGCCTGTGGAGCGATGCCATGGTCACCCTGGCCAGCACCCTTGTTGCCACGGCCGTGGTCATGGTGCTGGGCATCATCTTCGGTGTGGCGATGGGCAGGTCCAACAAGGTGGACCAGATCATGCGGCCCATGCTGGATGCGGGCCAGACCATGCCTGCCTTCGTCTACTTGGTTCCATTCCTAGGCCTCTTCGGCGCAACGAGATTCACGGCCATCGTCGCTGGAATTATCTACGCAGCGCCTGTGGCCATCAAGATCACGGCCGACGGCATCGCGGCGATCTCCCCGACCGTCATGGAGGCTGCGGTATCCAGCGGGTCAACCCCGTGGCAGGTCATCACCAAGGTCCAGCTCCCCATGGCCAGGAAATCCCTGGCCCTCGCCGCAAACCAAGGCTTGATCTACGTCTTGGCCATGGTAGTCGTCGGAGCCCTGGTCGGTGCAGGCGGCCTGGGATACGACGTCGTCGCCGGCTTTGTCCAGAGCTCGCTGTTCGGCAAGGGCCTCGCCGCCGGCCTGGCCATCGTCTTCCTCGGCATCCTGCTGGACCGCATCACCCAGGCTGCGGCAGCCGACCCGGTCCGCAAAATCCGCTCAGCAAAATCGAGCGCGCACTAGTCCTCCCCGTTCACCGCCCCAACAAGGAGACCCCAACCATGAGTAGAACCAGACAGCTTTTGAAACGAACAATTCCCGTACTGGCCGGAACCGTTACCGCAGCCCTCTTGCTAGCTGGCTGCGGAGGCGCTTCCGTGAACCAAGCGGCAGCCGCAGGCTCCTCGGAAACGCCCTGCGGAACCGTCAATGTCGCCCTCAACGCGTGGGTCGGTTACACGGCAAATGCGGCCGTCTACAGCTACGTAGCCCAAAACAAGCTCGGTTGCACAGTAGTCCAGAAGGACCTGTCGGAGCAGATCTCCTGGCAGGGCTTTGGTTCCGGTGAAGTCGATGTCATCCTCGAGAACTGGGGTCACGCCGACCTCACGAAGCAGTACATCACGGACCAAAAAGTGGCTGTGGACGCCGGCCCGACGGGCAACGAAGGGCACATCGGCTGGTACGTACCACCATGGATGGTCCAGAAGTACCCGGACATCCTGGACAGCAAGAACTTGAACAAGTACGCCTCACTCTTTGCCACCTCCGAATCAGGCGGCAAAGGCCAGGTCCTGGACGGCGACCCCGCCTTCGTGACCAACGACGAAGCCCTGGTCAAGAACCTTGGCCTCGACTACAAAGTGGTCTTCTCGGGCTCGGAAGCAGCTCTCATCCAGTCGTTCCGTACGGCCGAAAAGAACAAGACACCGCTGCTTGGCTACTTCTACGAACCGCAATGGTTCCTCTCCGAGGTCCCCCTCAAGAAGGTCAGCCTGCCCGCCTACACCCCGGGCTGCGATGCCGACGCCGAGAAGGTGGCCTGTGACTACCCCGACTACAAACTGAACAAAGTGATGGCCAAGAAGTTTGCGGACAGCGGTTCTCCCGCGGCGAAACTGCTCAAGGCCTTCTCGTGGACCAACGCCGACCAGGACTCGGTCGCAACGGACATCCAGGGCGGCATGAAGCCGGATGCCGCCGCCAAGAAATGGGTGGATGCCCACCCCGATGTGGTGGCTGCCTGGCTCAAATAGCCCCTGACGTTTGCTTTGAAGCTCCCCGGATCCTGCGATCCGGGGAGCTTCTTTTTTGCCTTTCCGGCCGGGGGCTTCATCCCCGTCGCGCCATTCCATGCAACCACGTTGCAGTGGTTGCGCCATCCACCCCACCTAGCTCCCACCCACCCTCCCAACGAGCTAGCACTTGTTGTCGTTTAGCGCCCTCAAAACGACAACAAGTGCGAGTCAGTTGGGCGACAGCCGAAGACTCTTGACGGTGACGCGCAACACATCTATTCTGGTGCAACAGCGTTGCGTTGAATGCAACCCCAAAAGTTCTTGGTGGATTCATGAAAAACGAAACATCCTCCGTGGCAGCCATCCCGGGAAGCGCTCCTGCCGGATCCAAAGGCGGATCCGGCGACCTTCCCGACGAAGCAGCCATCCAAGGCGGCACATCGATGCCAGCCAATAGCCACACAGTCAGCAAAGACACCCGGCGACGGGTCATCACTGCAAGCTTCATCGGCAATTTCGTCGAATGGTTCGACTACGCCGTCTACGGCTACCTTGCCGGGATCATCTCGACCGTCTTCTTCCCCGCATCGGACCGGCAGACCGCACTGCTCGCCACGTTTGGCGTCTTCGCCGTCTCCTTCTTTGTCCGTCCATTGGGCGGATTCATTTGGGGCCACATCGGTGACCGCCTCGGACGCAAACAAGCACTCTCCCTCTCGATCGTGCTCATGTCCGTGGCTACGTTCTGCATCGCCCTCATCCCCGGCTACAACACCATCGGCGTCATGGCGCCGGTCCTCCTGCTGCTCGTCCGGGTTGTCCAGGGCTTTTCGGCGGCCGGCGAATACGCAGGTGCCTCAGCCTTCCTGGTGGAGTACGCGCCGGCCAATCGGCGCGGACTCTATGCCGCCGTCGTACCTGCCAGCACGGCGGCAGGCCTGCTGCTCGGTTCCCTTCTGGCGGCACTTCTCAGTTCGGTACTGAGCGCCGAGCAGCTCGGCGAATGGGGCTGGCGATTGCCCTTCCTCCTGGCCGCCCCGATGGGCCTGATTGGCCGCTACATCCGTACCAAACTCGAGGACACCCCGGCCTTCCGCGAAATGGCCGCGAAGGACACCGCGGTCAAGGCTCCGGCCTTCGCGATGTTCAAGACGTACCGCAAGCAGCTGATCATCGCGACGGGCGCGGTGCTGCTCAACGCCGTCGGCTTCTACGTGATCCTCAGCTACATGCCGACGTACCTTTCCGAGGAGCTTCATTTCGGTGCAGCCGAATCGTTCCTGGCCACCACCATTGCCCTCCTCAGCTACATCGGATTCATCTTCCTGACGGGTATCGCCTCGGACAGGTTCGGCCGCAAGCGCATGCTCATCACGGCTTCCGTACTGTTCGTGGTGCTGACCGTTCCGGCGTTCATGCTCCTCGACACCGGAAATTTCCTGGTCATTGTCCTGGTCCAGATCCTGCTGGGCGCCATGCTCACCCTCAACGACGGCACCCTGCCCAGCTTCCTTGCCGAGCTCTTCCCCACGAGGGTCCGCTACAGCGGCTTCGCCGTCAGCTTCAATCTCTCCAACGCCCTGTTCGGCGGCACCGCCCCGTTCATGGCAACACTCCTCATCGGCCTGACCCACAACCAGCTGGCCCCCGGCTGGTACCTCGTAGCAGCCTCCGTCATTTCCCTCATCGCGGTCCTCTTCGCTGTGGAGACTTCCAAGAAGCCCCTCCAGCAGGACTGAAAACAACCCACCCATTGAAAGGAACACCACCCATGACCATCACCGAGAATGAAGCCGTAAGCGACGTCGCCAAGCTGGAGCGCCTCAAGGTCCTCAACAACGGAGAGAAAGTCTCCCTGACGTTCTCCGACACAGAGTTTGAACGACGCCTCGCGGGTCTTCGCCGGATCATGGCCGAGAAGGATCTGGACGCCGTTGTCCTGACCAGCTACCACTCCATCAAGTACTACTCCGACTTCCTGTTCACCTACTTCGGCCGTTCCTACGCCATGGTGGTCACGGCCGACGACACCGTCACCGTTACCGCCAACATCGACGCCGGAATGCCGTGGCGCCGCAGCTACGGGGACAACCTTGTCTACACGGACTGGCGCCGGGACAACTACATCTTCGGTATCCAGGAAGTGCTGCGAACCCGCGGGATCACCGTCCGCCGCCTGGGTGTCGAGGACGATTCCCTTCCCCTGGACAACCGCAACAAGATCCAGGCCGCCTTCTCCGGGGCGACGCTAGTGGACGTCGCCCAGGCCGCCATGCGCCAGCGCATGATCAAATCGGCCGAAGAGATCGAGGTCATCAAGCACGGCGCCCGGATCGGCGACCTCGGCGGCGAGGCCATTCGCAACGCCATCACGGCAGGAATCACCGAGTACGAGGTTGCCCTGATCGGCACCGAAGCCATGGTGCACGAGATCGCCCGGACGTTCCCGGACTCCGAGATCCGCGACACCTGGGTGTGGTTCCAGTCCGGCATCAACACGGACGGCGCCCACAACTGGGCCACCACCCGCAAGATCCAGGAACACGACATCCTGTCCCTGAACTGCTTCCCCATGACCTCGGGCTACTACACGGCCCTGGAGCGCACCCTGTTCTACGGCGAACCCGATGCCCGCTCCCTGGAACTGTGGAACATCAACGTGGAGGTCCACAAGCGTGGCCTCGAGCTCATCAAGCCCGGGGCGGTCTGCAAGGACATCGCTGCTGAGCTCAACGAGATCTATGTTTCGCACGGTCTTCTCGCCAACCGCACCTTCGGCTACGGACACTCCTTCGGGGTCCTCTCGCACTATTACGGCCGTGAAGCCGGACTGGAGCTGCGCGAGGACATCGACACGGTCCTGGAGCCCGGCATGGTGGTCTCCATGGAACCGATGATCACCGTCCTCGATGGCGAGCCGGGTGCAGGCGGGTACCGGGAGCACGACATCCTGGTGGTCGGTGAAGACGGTGCCGAGAACATCACCAAGTTCCCGTTCGGCCCGGAATACAACATCATCGGCGCCTAACCCCCACTTCCCGTGGACATGCCCAGCCTTGCGTCCGAGCAATGGACATATGACTCATATGCTCATTGCTCTCGGCCAAGGCTGGGCATGTCCCCATTAAAAGAGCCATATAGTGACCATCATGACCCCAGCAGAACCGCGTGCAGAACGGCGTGCAACCACCAGCGAAACCCCGGCCAACGGCGATTCCAAAGGCGCTTCGGTACTCGAGAATGCCATTGCCGTGCTCCGCAGCTTCACCGCCGAAGAACCCTTGCTGGGAGTCACCGAGATCGCCGGCAGGATCGGCTTGCACAAGAGCACCGTGTCCCGGATCCTGGCAACCTTCGAACAAGAACATCTGGTGGAGCGCGACCCCGAGTCCCGCCGCTTCCGGCTCGGCTTGGGGATGATCGCCCTTGCCGGCCCCCTCCTTGCCGAACTGGAAGAGCGCCGCGTGGCCTATCCCGTGCTGCGTGAGCTGAGCGAACGGACAGGCGAGACGAGCGCGCTCATGGTGTGGAACGGGAGCGAATCCATGTGCGTAGAGCAAATCGCCAGCCGCCACCAAGTCAAGCACCTCGCTCCGCTGGGTGCCCGCTACAACGAGGCGCTCAGCTCCTCGGTGCAGGTCTTCCTCGCCGCCGAAGACGCCGACCGTGTCCGCAAGCTCCTCCGCAGCGGCTCCATTACATTGCCCGGTCTCGACGAGGAAGCAATCGAGGCCTACCTTCTTCGGCTGCAGGAGTCCGTGACCCGGGGCTGGGCCTTCAATTTCGGCGAAACGTCCATCGAAGAAGTCGGCGTCGCATCGCCCGTCTTTGACCACCGCGGAGACATCGTTGCCTCCGTCCTGATCCCGGCGCCGAAGTTTCGGGTCTCGCAGGACACGCTCGCCAGCCTCGGCGAGGCATGCCAAGACGCAGCCCGCAAAGTCACCACGCGCCTGGGCGGCCGCGCCCCGCACTAACTCCCAAGTAGCTCGCATTTGTTGTCGTTACGAACCGCCATAACCAAGCAGTTAGCCCGCGACCACGGCGAGCGCTTCCTCGACGCTGTCCACCAGGAAGATCCGGCCCTCCATCACCTTCCCGGCAGCAAGGCTCTGCAACATGGGCCACGCGGGATACTTGTGCTCCCAATGATCGCGCCCTACGAGCACCATGGGCGTGACGGTTCCCGGGGCGCCGTAGAAGTTCTCGCACGCGTCCTGGAAGATTTCCTGCACGGTGCCGGCTGAGCCCGGAAGGAACACGATCCCGCCGTTGCATAGCTCCAGCAGGATCGCTTCGCGCACGGAGTTGGCGAAGTACTTGGCGATGTGGGTGGCGAAGAGGTTGGGCGGCTCGTGTCCGTAGAACCAGGTGGGGATGCCCAGCGACGTCCTTCCGCTCGGATGGTGCCCGACGACGGCGGCCGCCGCCCGCGCCCACGCCGTCACCGAGGGACGGAAACCCGGCACCGCCGCGAGCGACTGCAGCGCGGAGGCGAAATCGGCGTCGGGCAGTCCGCTCAAGTAGGCGCCCAAATTGGCGGCTTCCATGGCACCGGGCCCTCCCCCGGTGGCTACCGTGAAGCCGGACAAGGCCAAGAGCCGGCCCAGGCGCGCCGCGTCGTCGAAGTCCTGTGTTCCGCGTTGCGCGACGTGGCCGCCCACGACTCCCACGATCTTGTTCCCCGCGAAATCCCCGTTGCCCAGGAGCTCGTCCAAGGCGTCCCCGATAGCGTGGTCGTGCAGGGCTGCGGCGAGGGTGGCGTCCAGGCTGGTCCGTTGCCCCGGCATGATGCTCCAGTGGTAGACCTGGGCATCCAAGGTGGCTTCGTATTCCGTGGAGTCAATGTCCTCGTACAGTTCGGCGGCGCTGTAGAGGCTGCCCCGGTACGGGTTGAACGGCACCCCGCGCAGCTTCGGAAAGATGAGTGCGCCTCGGCTCCGCAGGGAGTCCTCGACGCCGTCGTCGAAAGTACAGCCCAGGAAGATGGCGCCTTGGGGATCCAGCCGCTGCAGGTCCGCCCGCCGGCCCCGTAAGTCAAGCGACTGGGCGTGCCAACCGTGCATCGTTGCGGCACCGGAGCTCAGGAGCCGGTCGAAATGGGCCACGCTCTCAATGTCGAGCGTGCGGGGACTGGGAGTCAGTGCGCGCGACGGATTCATGGCATCAGCGTAAGCCCGCGGTTCCCGTTGCGCAGGAGTCTCCCGTCCAGTGCATCATGGAGCATGCAGACTTCCGAACAGCAGAGCAGCGTCCGGCCCCGGATCGGCATTCCCGTCCGCCTCAGCAGCTCCGAAAGCACGGATCCCCGCGTGGGAGAGGCGAATGAACTCTTCGACTTCATCGTCGAACTGGTGCGCGACTCCGGTGCGGAGCCTGTACTCCTGGACGCCTCCTTTACCGACGAAGCCGGTCCGCTGGCCGCCGAGCTTCGCTCCCTCAACGGGGTCCTGCTGCCCGGCGGCGGAGACCTGGATCCGCGGCTCTACGGTGAAGAAGCGACTGACGCCTGCTACGACGTCAACCCTGACCAGGATCGCTTGGACTTGGCGGTGGCCCGTGGATCGCTCGACGCCGGTTTGCCCACCCTCGGAATCTGCCGCGGCCACCAGCTCCTCAACGTGGTCTACGGCGGGACGCTCATCCAGGACATGCGCCCCTCATCGGTCGAGCACAACGGCCTCAGCCCGGCGGAAGGCGAGCTCAGCGCCTGGGCGTGGCACGACGTCGAACTTTCACCGGAATCCAAAGTGGCTGGACTCTACAACGCACGGGGCTCGGTGCGGATTGCTTCGGGACATCACCAAGCCGTGGCCCGGATAGGCGATGGCTTGGTGGTGACGGCGGTCGCGGAGGACGGGACCGTGGAAGCCCTCGAGGATCCGCAGCGCTGGGTGGCATCCGTGCAATGGCATCCCGAGGCCTCGCAGCTGCCCGACGAGGAACGGCTCGCCCCGTTCAAGGCGTTCGTGGAGGTCTGCAGGACGCTGCGTCCGGTGGGGTGATGGAGCGGGACGCCCCCGCTCGCCGGAAACAATTTCCCGCGCCCGTGAACCTGACCGCTCCGGAATTCGTCTCATCAATGTGGCAAGCACTTTCGCGCCACCGGACACGAGAAGCGGGGAACCAAACATGAGGAGCAACCCCAAGGCCATGATGGTCATCGTTGGAGCGGCTGCCCTGATTGCCGTGAGCGGTTGCGGGGCGTCCGGAACCGGCTACCAGGGCGCATCGTCGAGCCCACCTTCCGCCGCGTCGTCGACTGCTCCGCCGTCCGGGACCTCGCAATCGCTCACTATCACCATCAAGGACTTCGGTTATCAAGGACCTGTCTCGGTCAGCCCGGGCGCCAAAATCACCGTGAAGAACGAGGACACGCAGGCCCACACGGTCACCTCGGACGACGGAAAGGCGTTCGACGCCGCCGTCGACGGCGCAGGCGGAACGGTCCAGTTCACGGCGCCCACCACACCGGGCAGCTACCCCTACCACTGCGCGTACCACTCCAACATGCACGGAACGCTGGTCGTGAAATGAGCACAGCAAAATGAGCACCCGTGAAGCGGCCCGCCGCAAGCCGATGAGCCGCAGGCCGAGGGACATCCTGCTGCGGCTGCTTGTGGCGGCGGCCCTGGTCGTCGACGCCGTGGTGCACTTCGATCTCGCCTCCGGCTACCAGTTGGGTGCCCCTGGCGGAATCGGTGAAGGCAATCTGTTCCGCCTTGAGGGCGCGGTCGCAATCCTCGTCGCCCTGTATGTCCTGGTCCGCGGCAGTCGGCCTGCCTACGCCGCCGCGGTGGTCGTCGCTGGAAGCGCCTTCATTGCGGTCCTCCTCTACCGCTATGTCGACATACCTGCCATCGGTCCGCTCCCGTCCATGTACGAGCCCGTATGGTTTTTCGAGAAGACCCTCAGCGCAGTCGCCGAGGGACTGGGCGCCGTGCTTGCCGCCGTCGGCTACGTCCGTCAACGCAGCAGCGCCAGACGCTCGTCCTGATGTCTGGACATGTCCCAAACAAGACCCCTGAAACGGCGCAATAGACGCGCCTCCAGCACCCTTGACCCGCGCAATGCTCCTGCTATCATCAGTAAAGCAGTATGTCCTATCAAGCGAACATGAACGGACATGCTTGCAACTTCCGGGACGGTCCTGGAATGCGAGGGAGCATGCAATGGCGAATCAACTTGGCCTCACTATCGACCGTTCTTCCCCTGTGCCCTTGTACCACCAGGTGGTCCAGGGCATCGAGGCCGCCATCCACAGCGGAGTGCTCGAGCCCGGAAGCCGTTTGGACAACGAGATAGACCTCGCCGCACAGCTCAACCTGTCCCGGCCCACCATGCGCAAGGCCATGGACGAGCTCGTCCGCTCGGGCCTGTTGGTCCGCAAGCGCGGCGTCGGCACACAGGTGGTGTCGAGCCAGGTCCGCCGGCCCCTGGAGCTCTCCAGCCTCTACGACGACCTGACCAACAACGGCAAGAAGCCCACGACGCAGGTCCTGAGCTTCTCGCACATGGAGGCCGACGCTGCGACGCTGACTGCCCTCCAGCTTCCGGCCGGTTCAAAGGTGTACCACTTCACGCGCTTGCGCAAAGTGGGCGGCAAGCCCCTGGCGCTCATGGAGAACTGGGTCCGCGACGACATCGCCACCATGGACGAGGCCATGCTCGCGGAAGAAGGCCTCTACGCCATCCTCCGCCGCGGCGGCGTCAATTTCCGGCTCGCTTCGCAGCGGATCGGCGCCATGATCGCCAATGACTACCAGGCACCGCTCTTGGAGGCGGAAGTCGGCTCGGCATTGGTCACCATGGAACGGACCGCCGTCGACGACACCGGACGCATGGTGGAAACCGGCCACCACGTGTACCGGGCCGATTCCTACAGCTTTGAAATGACACTCGTACAGCGCTAACGCAAGGACACAACTTCATGGCCAACTGGGTCTATCCACTGGGAACCGCCAACGACGGCGATTGGGACATCTCGCTCGGAACCTCCGATTCCGCGTTGACTGTGGACGGGTGGGCCCACACCGGGCTCAAGGTGGCCACGCTCGCCGCGGGCGCCGCCGTCGAACTCCCCGCCGCAGCTGAGGAGCGGATCATTGTGCCGCTCAACGGCGCCTTCACGGTGACGGTCGACGACGTCGAGTATCCCCTCGCGGGGCGGGCGTCGGTATTCCATGGCCCCAGCGATGTCCTGTATTCCGGCACGAACGCCGCGGTCACCATCAGTTCGCCCGACGGTGGCCGAGTCGCCGTCGCGACTGCCCCCGCCAATGCGTCGTACCCCACCAGGCTCGTGACCGCGGCCGAAACCCCTGTGGAGCTGCGCGGAGCAGGCAACTGCTCCCGCCAGGTCCACAACTTCGGCACTCCCGCCGCCCTTGAGGCCGACCGTTTCATCGTCTGCGAAGTGCTGACGCCCGCAGGCAACTGGTCCTCCTATCCTCCGCACAAGCATGACGAGGAAAAGGACGGCGAAACGGAGCTTGAGGAAATCTACTACTTCGAGACCCGCGTGGCTCAAGGGTCGGGTGCACCCGCCGACGCCGATGCAATCGGCTATCAGCGTGTCTACGCCTCAGATGAACGGCCGATCGATGTGGCCGCGGAGGTTCGCACGGGCGACGTCGTTCTTGTTCCCTACGGCTGGCACGGCCCCGCCATGGCCGCTCCCGGCTACGACTTGTACTACCTGAACGTCATGGCCGGCCCGGGACCTGTGCGGGAATGGCTCATCAGCGACGACCCCCACCACGGGTGGGTGCGGCAGAGCTGGGACGGACAGGACATCGACCCCCGCCTGCCGTTCGGCGCCTAAGGAGCGGCACACCCAATCCCCACCGCCACCCTCGCCTCGCAAGTCCCCGCCGGCTCCCAACCTTCGCAAGCTCAGGCTGGGGCCCTCGCCGGCGGGGCCCCACGGCCAGGGAACCCTGGCGGCGTGGGCCCAAGCAGTTGTTGTCGTTCTGGGCCGTCAAAACGACAACAACTGCGAGCTAGTTGGGACCTGTAATCGCCTAACTCGCCTTCGCCCCCACTAGCGCCACTCTGACGGGAACTCCGCTTGCCAGCGACTCCTGCGCGGCATCCGCCACACGGGAAGCTGCGACGGCGTCCTCGGGGGTGCACGGGTTTTCCCGTTGGCCCAGGACCAGTTCAACGAAGGCCGCCATTTCCGAGCGGTAGGCCTGGTCGAAGCGTTCGGCGAAGGTCTTGTGGGGTTCTCCGGACGGGAAGGCGATCCCGGCCTCGGCTGATTCCATGGCTGTCTTGTCGTCCAGGCCAACCATGACGGAACGCTTGGAGCCTTGGATTTCGAGGCGAACGTCATGCCCTGCACCGTTGTAGCGGGTTGCCGAGACTGTGCCGACCGTCCCGTCGTCGAAGGTGATCAGAGCTAAGGCGGTGTCCACATCGCCCACTTCTCCGATGGCGGGATCGCCGTTGTTGGAACCCTTGGCATAGACCTCTACGATCTCGCGGCCGGTCAGCCAGCGCAGGATGTCGAAGTCGTGGACCGAGCAATCGCGGAACAACCCGCCGGACGTTGCCAGGAACTCCACGGGCGGCGGTGCCATGTCGCAGGTCACGGCGCGCAGTGAGTGGATCCAGCCGAGCTCCCCCGCTTGGTACGCACGCCTGGCTTCAAGGTAGCCGGCATCGAAGCGACGCTGGTGGCCGATCTGCACCACGCCATCGTTGGCACGGATATGTTCCAGGACAGGCAGCGAATCGGCCACATTCATGGCTACAGGCTTCTCGCAGAACACCGGGATACCGGCGTCCACCCCAGCTCGGATTAGTTCCGGGTGCGTACCCGTGCCGGTTGCGATCACCAGCCCATCCACGCCGGAGGCGATCAACGCCTCCACCGAGGGCAGGAACTCGGCGCCGAGACCAGCTGCGACTCGACGGGCATGGTCTTCAGCCACGTCCGTGAGCCGCAACTCCACGTTGATGCCTTGTCCATTCAATTCCCCGTTGAGGGCCGCGATGTTGCTGGCATGCATGACGCCGATCCGCCCTACTCCAACCAGCCCGAGAACGACGTCCTTCATAGTGCTACCTCCGTTGAAAAAGCTGAGCTGTTGCGGGATTCCGCGGCCTCAACCGTGAACGCCCGCCGGAATGCCTCGAGCGCCTCCATGTCGTCTCCGCTGGCCCAGGCCTCCATGCCGACGGTGCCTTCGTAGCCCGCGGCGACGAGCGCCCGAGCCACAGCCAGGTAATTGATTTCGCCGGTGCCGGGTTCACAGCGGCCGGGGACGTCCGCCACCTGGATCTCGCCGATGTGCGGCAAGGCGGTACGCACCAGTTCAATGAGGTTCCCCTCCCCCAATTGAGCGTGGTACAGGTCCAGCATCATCTTCACGTTGGGATGTCCGGCCGCCTCCACGAGCGCCAAAGTGTCCTTGGCCCGTGCGAGCGGAATTCCGGGGTGGTCCAGCACGGTGTTGAGGTTTTCGAGGCAAAACGTCAGTCCGTGCTTTTCCCCGAGCGCGCCAAGGCGTTCAAGGGTCCGGGCACCCGTGATCCACATACTGCCGTTGGCCCGGTAGGCGGGACGGGCTGCTTTGCCGTCGATCAGCTCCGCCGAGTGCACCACCATGCGGCTGACGCCGAGTTCCAAAGCGGTCGGAACCAGCGTCTCGGCCGTCCTCACCACATCATCGGCGGTGTCCGCGTCAACCAGGCTGCCGGAGGTGTAGCCGGTCATGGAGGAAAAGACCGCACCGCTCGCCTTGAGTGCGGCAATGTCCTTGCTCCTCGAATCCCAGAGTTCGACGTCGAATCCGGCCTCATGGATCCGACGTACCCGCTCGGCGAACGGCAGTTCCGTGAAGACCATTTCGGCGCAGACAGCCAGCCGCATCAGACACCGGCCTTGCTGTTGCTCGAAACTGCAGGTACCGCCACCGGTCCGCCTTGCTGGACCGATTCGATGCAGGCCAGCGCCACCGCGAGGGCGCGCCGCGCATCCGCGGCTCCCGGGGTGAGGGTGAAAGCGCCCGACGGCGGTTGCGTGCCATCGCGGCGCGCGCGGACTGCCGCCGCGAAGTCCACGAGCTCAGCGGTGTAGGCTTCGCGGAACAGTTCCACGTTGAGCCTCGGAGTCTCAGCGGAGAGGCCCTCTGCCGTGTACCTCAGGGCAGCCGTTTCAGTGGGCCGTCCGGCCTGCACCATGCCCTTGGAGCCGAAGACTTCGCCCCTGACGTCATAGCCGTACAGCGCACTGAAGTTGGCTTCCGCCACCGCCAGGGCGCCATTGCTGTAGCGGATGGTGACCACGGCGGTGTCCAGGAATCCCTGGTCACGAAGGCTCGGCTCAACCAGTGCGTCCGCGACGGCGTAGACCTCCACCGGTTCGGCGCCTTCGTTGAACCAGTTCAGAGTGTCGAAATCGTGGATGAGGGTTTCCAGGAAAATCGTCCAGGCCGGAATCCTGGCTGCATGTCCGATGCTCCCGGTACCCGGATCCCTTGTCAACGAGCGCAAGAGCTGCGGCTCCCCTACAATTCCTTCGGCCAGGTCCTTCTTCGCGGCTTGGAAGTCGGTGGCGTAACGGCGATTGAAGCCGATCTGGAAATGTACCCCGGCGGTTTCGACGGCGAGGAGGGCGGCGTCGAGCTCTTCGAGGCTCTGCGCGGCAGGCTTCTCGCAAAATACGTGCTTGCCGGCGGCCGCGGCCTGGGCGATCAGGGAAGCGTGAAAACGCGCGGGACTGGCGATGATGACGGCATCGATGTCAGGATCGGCCAGGATGTCCGCGGCGTCGGGGGTGACCTTCGCCGTACCAAGCTGGGAAGCCACGGACGCGGCGGAGTCCACGTTGGGATCGGCGACGGCGGCCAGGACCGCACCCGGAACCCTGCGAGCTATGCTTTCGCCGTGAAACGCTCCCATCCAGCCGGACCCTATGAGTCCAAGCCGCACAGGCGTGGGGAGACTGGAGGAGTGCTGTTCGATGTAGGCCATGGGCCCGTCCTTTCGATAGTCAGTACAACAATTGCTCAGGCGGCATTGCCTTCGCCCTGGAATTCAATGCCCACTTGGCGGCGGATTTCATCGGCAACATCCATCGTCCGGATGGAGGAGGCCAGGGGCCGTTGTTGGGTTTCCGTCTCACCCGCGGCGACGGCGCGGGCCACCGCTGCGGCTTCGAAGTGCAAGCCTTCCACATGCCCGCCCACAGCCTCGTTGTGGCGAAGCCGCGTGCCGTCCGGGAAACGGAGCTCGAAACCGCCGGGCATATTGAAGGGGCCGTCGATGGTCAATGTGGCCTCGGAGCCAACGATCGTCGCCGCGGTGGGGGTGAAATTATGCAAGTGCGTATTCATCACGGCCTGGCCCCCGCCCGTGAATTGCATGATGGCGGAGAGTTGGCCGTTGACACCCGATTCGTGGGGCTCGCCGAAAGCGCTCAAGCGTTCCGGGGCGCCGAGGACTTCGGTGATGAGGGCCAGAGGGTAGGTGCCGAGGTCCAGCAATGGCCCGCCAGCCAGAGCGGGATCGAAGATGCGGTGGCCTCGTTCAAAGTGCTCACCGTATTCCGCCAGGACCGTCGTTACGGTACCCAGCGTCCCGGCGTCGAGCACTTGCCGGATCACGTCGAACTTCGGAAGGAAGAAGCTCCACATAGCCTCGGCGGCGAAAACGCCGGCTGCCTTGGCCCGCGCGGCGATATCCCGTGCCTGCGCGGCATTCAGGCCGATCGGTTTCTCGACCAGGACGTGTTTGCCGGCCTCGATGGCCATCAAAGCAGCCGCATGGTGGAAGTTGTGCGGAGTGCACACGTACACAATGTCTATGTCCGGAGCCGCGGCCAGCTCTTCGTAGCTTCCATAGGCGGCGGGCACGCCGAAAGCATCCGCGAACGCCTTGGAGCGGTCCAGGGAGCGGGAGCCGACGGCGGCGATCACTTGCGTTGAGTGGGCCTGCACCGATTCCGCGAAGCGTTCGGCAATCCACCCCGGACCCATGATCCCCCAGCGCAACGCCGGAGCGTCGCACGAATCCGGCACCCTTGATACTGGCAGACCGGATGAAACCATCAGTAGATCACCTTTGTGTAGGCTCCGTCGCTGTGGAGCGAGCGGATCATCGCTTGTGCGAGCTGCGACGCGCGCAGGCCATCCTCACCCGTGGCGAGCGGCGCTGGCTCTCCCTTTTCGAGGGCGGAGATCCAGGCCTGAAGTTGCAGGCGGTACGCGTCGGCGAAACGTGGACGCCAGTCTGCGGGGATTTCGGAGCTGCGCTTCCCTTCCTGCCGGACATCGAGGGCGGCCGGTTCCGGGAGCGCGGCAGTGCCGAACTCCGAAACAACCTCGCACCGGGTGGTGTAACCGTACTGGGCGTTGAGGAAGAGTTCGAGCGTTGCCAGGGTGCCGTCGGCTGCGCGTAGGAGCATGAAGGCCGGGTCCCGCAGGTCACCGGTGCTGTACCGGGAGCTCCGCCCCGCTTGCCAGGACACCTCAGTGATAGGCGAATCCAACAGCCAGGGGATGATGTCCAGCTCGTGGATGGCCGAGTTGGTGATGGCGGATTCCGAGCTCGCGCCCGGTCCCGCGGATACGGTCCGGCTGGTGCAGTGGACCTGCAAAGGCTCGCCTTGCGTGCGTGCCCGGGTGGCTTCGCGCAAGGCGACATAGCCGGGATCGAAGCGCCTCATGAAGCCCATCGACAGCAGCCGGGCACCCGTTGCGGCCAAGAGGTCGGCTTCGGCTTCCACCGCTTCGCGGCCTTCCAGGAGCGTGGGAGCCAACGGCTTTTCGCACAATACCGGGGTCATCGCTTCGAAGCATTCCAGCACCAGTCCCGCATGGGTGGAGTCATGGGAAGCGACCACGACGGCGTCAACGTCGCTGGAGTTGATCAGCTCGGAGGGGTCGGTGGTGATGCGTGCGGATGGCGGCGCCGCAGCTGCCGCACGTCCGGCGTCGAGGTCTGCCACGAAGGTGACTTCGGCCCCGCTGATGGTGGTGGAGAGGTTCCTGATGTGGTCTGCGCCCATGACACCGGCGCCAATAACGCCAATCCGGATCGGCATGCTGTCTTCCCGTCTACTACTTCGTGCACATTCCCGCAGTGGCATGGCGAGCGGGGGCCCGTCCGGTTTTCCGGCGGACCCCCGTCTCCGTCCGCGCTGTCTCCCCGCGCGCTAAGCGTGCCGCGGGCTGCTTTCCCTTGAATTGTCAGCTGCGCCCGCGACGTCGGTCACTTCGGATACCCCGGCGACTTCGGCTTGGACTTCCTTGAGGGCTTGGGTGTGTCCGCCGAGTTGTTCGAGTTCGTGGGCGAGTTCGGCCAGTTCCGCGCCGCCGGCCATCTGGGCGGTGAGTTCGTCCAGGGTGATGTCCTTCTTGTCGTAGTAGCCGATG
>NZ_JBFRGL010000012.1:0-111078 GCF_052115325.1 Arthrobacter sp. 2RAF22
AGGTCATCCGGACGCTCGGCGACCTCCGGGTCCAGGTTGTTCATCAACATGCGCAACGGCGCTTCGGTCTGCCAGCTCTTCGCGGTCAGCTCCGTGCCGCGCGCGGCCTTGACCGGACGGGCTCCGGTAGTGAAATCAGCGGGTGCCATGATGACTCCTTCGTCTCTGGAGGTTGCTAGGTGGAAGTTCCTTCTGTATCCAGTAGAGCCCCTCCGCAAGGGTCTTGGAATGGCTTTATGGAGGGTGCTGTCCGGAATACCAGACTCAACTAACTGGCAGTAAATGTCGTTCTGAGGGCCCAAAACGACAACAACTGCGAGTCAGTTGGGCTAGGCGCCGGGTTGGTGAGCAGGGCGGGGTTGGGTGCGGCGGGCTAGGACGGGCGGCCGTGGATGCGGATCGAGAGTTCGTCCGCTGTCTTCTGGATGCGGGCGGCCAGTGCGGGCCACTCCTCCACCGGCACCCGGTCCTCGAGGAATGTCACGGCGACTGCCGCCGTCGGCCATCCCAGATGGTCGGTGACGGCGGCGGCCACAGAACCGAAGCCGGGCGTGACTTCGCCGTGTTCGGTGGCGTAGCCGCGCTGCCGGACCTGGTCCAAATGCGAGGACAGGGCCGAGTACTTCATGATGGGCGATTCCATTTCATGCCGGGCCGTAAAGGCTGCAGCATTCGGGTACAGGGCCCTGACCTGCGATTTTGGCAGGGCGGCCAGGATCGCGCGGCCACTGGCCGTGAGGTGGCTGGGAAGCCGGACCCCGACGTCGGTCACGAGGGACGGGCGGTTCTTGGCCCGCTCCTCCACGATGTAGAGCACATCGCGGCCGTGCAGGACGGCCAAGTGTGCGCTCTCGCCGATCGCATCCACGAGGGCGGCGAGCATGGGGCGGCCGAGCCGGGACAAAGGCTCTTGCCGCGAGTATGCCGAACTGAGTTCAAAGGCGCTGATCCCCAGCCCGTAGCGCTGCTCCTCATGAAGGTGCAGGACAAAGCCGTTGGCCTCCATGACGCCAAGCAAGTGATAGACGCTGGAACGGGGCAAGCCCAGCGCCGTGGCGATATTGGACGCTGCCATCGGGCCACGCCGGGACGCGAGCAACTTCAGGATGCGCAGGGTGTTCTCGGCGGCCGGGACTTTGGAAGCGGCCCGGCCTTGGGTGGACGGCTGTGTGGTCATGGCTCCTCTTCGAGTGCACGGTAATGCCCGGCCCGCCCTTCTGCCACAAAGCTGGCAAGGCGGGTGTCCGGGATCCCGTACTTAAGCGTGCGCCCCACCGAGCGGATCGGAAAGCCAATCAGAACATTAAGGTGTCTGGAATACCAGACATTTGTGCATGAAACAACCAGTCCACGGCGCAGCGTCTGAGAACCGAGACAACGATGTCCCGTGAGGCCCATCACAGCATGCTGCGGAATGGTCTGCTGGTTAACAGTCCACCCCTCCCAATGACGAGAAGGTATTCGTATGCAGCAAGCCCCAACAGCCGTCAGGACGCCGGCCGCCAAAGTCGTCGAAGGCGTCGAAGGCGCGGTAACAACCGTTCTCAGCCGCGGCCTCAATGTCCGCCACATCCGCTTCATGGCGCTCGGTTCGGCCATCGGGACAGGCCTCTTCTACGGTTCGGCGTCCGCGATCCAAAAGGCCGGCCCATCGGTTCTCTTCGCATACATGATCGGGGGCGCCGCCGTCTTCATGGTGATGCGTGCCCTCGGCGAAATGGCCGTGCGCCACCCCGTCTCAGGCTCGTTCGGCCAGTACGCCAGCCGCTACCTCGGAC
Source organism: Arthrobacter sp. 2RAF22 (assembly GCF_052115325.1). Lineage (NCBI taxonomy): Bacteria > Bacillati > Actinomycetota > Actinomycetes > Micrococcales > Micrococcaceae > Arthrobacter > Arthrobacter sp. 2RAF22. The sequence continues at coordinate 1,779 of NZ_JBFRGL010000012.1, forward strand.
CGCTGGCCGGGTTCATCACCGGCTGGACCTACGTCTTCGAAATGGCCATCGTGGCGATCGCGGACGTGACGGCATTCAGTATCTATATGGGCTTCTGGTTCCCGCAGGTGGACCGATGGATCTGGGTCCTCGCGATCATCCTCCTCCTCGGAGCCATGAACCTCCTGAGCGTCAAGGTCTTCGGCGAGCTCGAGTTTTGGTTCTCGCTCATCAAGGTCGTGGCGATCATCGCGATGATTGCGGGCGGGGCTGCGATCATCGTGTTCGGCTTCCAGTCCGGCAACAGCGGCGTGGCACCGGGGCTGGGGAACCTCGTTGACCATGGCGGCCTGTTCCCCAACGGTTTCGAAGGGCTCCTGGCCTCGTTCGCCGTCGTCATGTTTGCCTTTGGCGGGATCGAAACGATCGGCATCACCGCAGGCGAAGCCGCAGACCCCAAGAAGGTCATCCCGCAGGCTGTCAACACCGTCCCCGTGCGTGTGCTGCTGTTCTACGTCCTGACGCTCGGGGTGCTCATGAGCTTGTTCCCCTGGAATGAAATCGGGAACAACGGCAGCCCGTTTGTGCAGATCTTCAGTGGCCTCGGCATCCCCGCGGCGCCCCACATCCTCAATGCCGTGGTCATCACCTCGGCACTGTCAGCCATCAATAGCGACATCTTCGGCGCCGGACGCATCCTCTTCGGGCTTTCCCAGCAGGGACACGCTCCGAAGAGCTTCGGCAGGATCTCAAGGCATGGTGTTCCTTGGATGACCGTGGTCCTCATGGGCGGCATCCTGCTGGTGGGCGTGGTGCTCAACGCGGTCATCCCCGAGGACGTGTTCCTCGTGATCGCATCCATCGCCACCTTCGCGACAGTGTGGGTATGGGTCATGATCCTCGCCTCCCACGTCGCCATGAAGCGCGAAATCAAGCGCAAGGGACTTCCGGCGTCGGAATTCGCGTCGCCGTGGTGGCCCGCCGCGTCCGTGGTGACCATCGCCTTCATGGCCCTGGTGATCGTGATCCTTGGCGTCTTCGAGGACACTCGCGTGGCGCTGTACGTAGGCGCCGTGTGGCTCGGACTGCTGGTGCTGGCCTACAAGCTCTGGGTCCGCGGCGGCGGGCGCCTGCGCGCCGACCTCGTCGACGAAACAGCCTCGATTCCCATGGTCGCCGAGCGCCCATAGTGCCTTGAGGAGGACGACGACGGCGGCGGCGCGCCACGAGCCATCGACCGTCACCGCAGGCCAGCGCTATCATCAGGGATGGTTCCGTTCACCAACCTCCTGGCGTTTGCGCTGGCCGCACTGGTCCTCATCGCAGTCCCCGGTCCCAGCGTCCTGTTCGTGATTGGGCGTTCCCTCGCCCTTGGCCGCAAAGGCGGGCTCCTGAGCGTGCTCGGAAACGCCCTCGGCATGGTTCCGCAGATCATTGCCGTGGCGCTGGGGCTCGGCGCGATCCTTGCGCAGTCGATCGTGCTGTTCACCATCATCAAGTTCGGGGGCGCAGCGTATTTGGTCTACCTCGGGGTGCAGGCGATCCGCCACCGCGGCGGGCGTTCGACGGCGACTGGTCCAGCGCCGGCGCGGTCCATGTGGCGGCTCATCCGCGAGGGTTTCATCGTCGGTGCGAGCAACCCGAAATCGATCGTGTTCTTCGTGGCTGTGCTGCCGCAGTTCGTGGACTATTCGAGCGGCAGCATTCCGCTTCAACTCGCCGAACTCGGAGCTGTTTTCCTGGTGATCGCCCTCATCTCCGACAGCATCTGGGCCCTCGCAGCGGGCACGGCACGCCACTGGTTTGCCCGCTCGCCGCGGCGGATCTCCACCCTGGGTGCCATGGGGGGCGTCATGATGATCGGGCTCGGCGGGACGCTGGCGCTCACAGGCGCCAAGTCTTAGGGCCGCAGGACGGGGAGCAACCGCGGACTCAGCCGGCGGGAAGCCAATCCACGTGCGAGTCCGAGTCGTAGACCCGGCAAACCCGCACGCTGTCCTGGGCAGGACCATCAACCAGCTTGAGGGTGACCTTCATGAGGATGTCGTACGACGCTAGGCCGGAGGCCGCCGTTGACTGCACCGGGTTCCCGGAGAACGCGATGGAGACCACTGAAAATGGCCGGGGCACCACCGTTCCGGTCACAATTGAGGAGTGGGCGGCATCGCTTTGCAGCCGGGCGCTGCAGCTGTCCTTGATGCGTTGGATCCCCGCTGCGTCGAGGCCCTGCTGCACAGGAGCGGGAACCGCGGGAGCCGGAGCCGGCGCAGCTGGCGCCGGCTCGGGGGCATCGGGCTTGGCACTCGTCGTCGGAGCAGGGACCGGGGCTTGACTTGAAGGCGCAGCACTAGCGGAAGCGCTGGCAGAGGCGCCGGCGGCTGACGCTGAAGCGGTGGCACTCGGCGTCGTGGCTGGCGTCTTGGCGGGACCGGGCGCAGAAGCTGCCGCACTGACGGTGGCTGACGGCGGGGCGCCGGCAATCGAGGTAGATGATGTCTGCGTCGCGTTGAGGGTGATCGCCCCTGCCAGCCCGACCGCCACCACACCTGCAACGACAATTCCTGCTTTTGCCGCTCGTCGCATTGTTCCCCCCTCCCAGACCTGACGGAACATTTGCCTTGAGCGTATGGACTGTTCGCCCGGCCTGGCATGCGTAACCCCTACTCGTCTTTTGACCGGACTACTCGGATCACCACTTGCTCGCCCTGGGGTCCTTGTCCGAGTAGTGGTCCAAGTGACGTGAGTGGCCCGTGGGCCATAACGGGTGCAAGTCACTCATGTGTTGCGTGTGGTCCACGCCTACCGTTGGAAGATCGCGACTTGCAAAGGAGTGATTCCGATGTTCGATCCTTACTCAAGGCACGCTGCTCGGATGCGCAAGCAGCGCCGCCATGCGCTGGCTTCGCGACTTTGCCAGATATTTACCAGGGCAGCCACGCAGGCCAAAAGCACTGCTTCCCCTTTCAAGGTGGGCGACTACGTAGCTGGCGACGACCCCTTCAACGGGTCCCAGGAAGGGGTGGTGGCCGTCATCAAAGGCCCATCGATTGGCTTGAGAACCGTCGTGCCGAGGGGCGGCACCCTGGTCTACTACGACTACCGCCAATTGAGGAGGCCCTGGTGAATATGTCCGCCGCCGGCGTTCCAGCCAACCGGTTCATGACGATCGCCGAGGTTGCCGAGGCCCTGCGGGTATCCAGAATGACCGTCTACCGCCTCGTGAACTCGCACGCCATCCACGCCGTGCGGTTCGGGCGGTCATACCGCGTTCCGGAGTCGGCGGTGGAATCCTACATTGAGCACTCGGCGGTGGACGAGGCTGAGCCTAAGGCACCCGGGGAGCCGTAAGGGTATTCGGTCCAACCGAGTCGCGTTCCACTGGCGGGCATTCAAGCTTTACCACAGGGCTGCCCGCCGGTTCGTCAACGCCGAGCAGCAAGCGCACGCCCGCGGCGCCAAGCTCGTAGTGCGGCAGCGCGACGGTGGACAGCGGCGGCCGCATGTGCGCCGCGATGACTTCCTGGTTGTCGAACCCCACCACGGCCATGTCCTCGGGAATGGACAGCCCCCGTTGCTTCAGCCCGTCGTAGAGGCCCATGGCCATACGGTCGTTGTAGCAGAAGACTGCCGTGACATCGCGTTTGAGGAGCTCCTCGACTGCTCCGTAGCCGCCCTCCTGGTCAGGATACGCGTCGAACACGAGGTGCGGATCGAAGGCGATTCCAGCAGATTCGAGCGCTTCCCGGTAGCCCTGGAGGCGTCCGTCCTTCGCCGGAGCAGGAATCGTGGCGTTGATGAAGGCGATCCGTCGGTGCCCCTTGCGCACAAGGATTTCAGTGGCTTCCCGTCCGCCGTGGACTTCGTCCGGGACCACCGCCAGGGCGTCGGAGTCCGGGGAGAAGCAGTTCACCAGCACGAAGTCAGTCTCTCTCAACGCAGCGGGGATCTTGGTTGGGCGGTGGAACCAGGTGGAGTACAGGATGCCGCGAACCTTGTGCTCGAGCATCATCGAGATGGCGTCTTTTTCCACGGGCTCGTCGCCCTCCGTGTTGGCGACCAACAGCACGAATCCGTGTTTCCACGCTTCGTCCTGGGCGCCGTGGATGATTTGCCCAGCGAAGGGGGTTGTGGCGATCGCGTCAGCGACGAGTCCGATGAACCGTGAACTGCCGCTCACGAGGTTCTTCGCGAGGGCGTTCGGGCGGTACCCCAGTTCGCGGATGGTGTCCAGGACGCGTTTGCGGGTCGCGGCGCCGATCCTGGCGTCTTTCTTGTTGTTGATAACGAGGGAAACCGTGGCAACGGAGACTCCAGCCCCTTCCGCTACCTCCCGCATCGTCACCGGATGACTCGCCCTCGGAGTCGATGGATGCGAGGGGTTCACCTCGGGTTCTTTCAAGCTTTTTTCAGACGTCATTGGCCCTCCTCCCACAGTCTATCCAGTGGCGGCTTTCTCACCCCTTCGTCGCCCCGCTCTCGAGGCCCTGGATCATCGCCTTGTTGAGGACGAGGAACACGAGCAGCAAAGGAGTGATGGTGATGCAGACAGCGGCGAATGTCGCGGTCCAGTCGACCTTGCCCATTGCTCCGATGTAGTTCTGCAGCCCCAGTGGGATGGTCTTGAGCCCTTCGGAAAGCACGAACGTGTTCGCGAAGATGAAGTCGTTCCAGATGAAGATGCTGTTCACCAGGACCACCGTCACTACCGTGTTGGTCGAGAGCGGAAGGGTGATCAGCCCGAAGATCCGGTACGGGCCGGCGCCGTCCAACGAGGCTGCCTCGTAGGTCTCGCGGGGAATGTACTCAAAGAACGACGAAAAGAGGTAGATCGACATGGGAAGGGCGAACCCCGCCAGGGGGATGATCATCGATTGGTAGGTGTCCAGCAGGTTCACGGACGAGTAGTCGATGAACAGCGGCACAAGCGCGATCTGCACCGGCACGATGATGCCGATCAGGAAGAGGCCCCGGACGAATTTGCTGAACCGGAATCCGAGGACCTGCAAGGCATAGGCTGCCATCATCCCGAGAAGGACGATCAGGAGGTTAGCGCCCATCGTGACGATGAAACTGTTCAGGATGTTCTGGCCGAGGTTGCCGGTCTGGAACGCACGGACGTAGTTGTCGAAGCTGATCGAGCTCGGCAGCGCAAAAGGATCACCGGTCGCGAAGTCGTGCTCATTGCGCAGGCTCGTGAGGAACAGCCAGGCGAGGGGGTAGACCTGCACCACGACGATGAGGACGATCAGCACCCTCGACAAGCTTCGGAAGACGTTTGGTTTACGCCGCCGACGTCGGGGCGCCGGCGGGCTTGGCGGGGCCGGGTTGTTTGGTGGAGCAGGGATCGGCCGGTTAACCGGGGCTGTTTGCGCGGTCATGCGTCAGCCTTTCGTTTGAGCATGAGCAAGATGAATCCGACCGCGACGAGGCACTCCACCACGATGAAGACCGAGATGGTGCTGGCGTAGCCGAAGTCGGTGCTGGTGAATGCGGTTTTGTACATGTACGTCGTCAGGAGCTCGGAGGACTGGCCGGGACCGCCGTTGGTCATGAGGTACGGGATATCGAATCCGCGCAGGCCGTAGGTTGTGGCCATGATGGTGGTGGTGATCCACACCGGCCTGATGTGGGGGAACCTGATCTTGGTGAACAGCTGCCATCTGTTGGCGCCGTCCAGGCGTGCCGCTTCTTCAAGTTCCTGCGGGACGGCGAGCAGCGCCGCGTAGATGATGAGCATGTAGAGTCCCGTGAACCGCCAGCCTTCGGGTGCCGAAACTGCCGCGAGGACAGTATTGACGTCGGAAAGCCAAGGGCGCTCGAGGCTGCCGAGGCCGATCCAGCCGAGGACTTGGTTGAGGAGACCCACCGGATCGATCGAGTAGATCCGTACGAAAAGGAAGGCGATGGCCACCGTCGAGATCACCGCAGGCAGGAGATACAGGGTTTTGACGAGCTCGCGGCCTCTTCGCAGCGAGGTCAGGAGGCTGGCGACGAACAACGCGCCGCCCAATTGGAGGACGAGGCAGATGGCGAGGTAGCCGAGGGCGTTGAAGAAGGAACGCCAAAACACGCCGTCACCGGTGAGCATGTGCACGTAGTTCGCGAAGCCCACGAACTCCATGTCACTGATGCCGTTCCAGGAGAAGAAGCTGAGGAATAGCGATTGCAGGATCGGGAACAGCACTGCAACGCCGTAGAGAAGCAGCGGCGGGAGCAGGAAGACCAAGACCGAGAGTCGTGATCGATTGGGAAGCATGGGAGGGCCTTTCGGGTGGGGGGCCTGGGCCCCCCACCGCTGCGTGTTATTTGAAGAACTTGGGAGCGTTCTGTGCGATGGTGCTATCCATCGTGCTGGTGAACTCCGCAGGCTTGACGTTGCCCTGGGCCAAGAGCACGAGCTCTTGCTGCAGCCTGCTGTTGGTGGTCGGATCAAGCTGCGTGTCCCAAGGCATCGCGAGCTTCGATCCGAGATCCTTCGCCTGGTCGATCGCCTTCTTGTACAGCGGCGTGGCGTTGGCTGGAATCGTCGTTTGGACATTCGTCGTCGGCGAGAGGGCGCCCGTGGCCGCGTATTCCGAGGGGTACTTGGCGAGGGCGAACTTCAGGAAGTCGCTCACGAGCGGGTCGAAGGTCTTCGAGTTGACCGCCATGCCGATACCTGAGGTTGCCACGTACTCGTTGGCGGCCGTCGCGGAACTCGGCGTGGCCGGAAGCGTGAAGTAGTCGACGTCGTTACGCACCGCCGGGTTCAGCTTGTCGGTCGCGAGGCTGGGCAGTTCCCAGGTACCGATGTTGTACATGGCGGCCTTGCCGGAGGTGAAGAGATTCTGGGCGTCGGAGTAACCCTGCGAGGAGAAGCCGTCCTGGAAGCAACCGGCCCCTCCGAGCTGGCTTATCCAGTTGACTGTCTTCTGGCCGGTGGCGTCGCTGAACTTCGCGTCACCCTTCTTGAGCTTCTGCACGAAGTCGGGTCCGGCGTCGCGGAAGGGCTGGTAGGAGACGTAGCGCTCAAGGGGCCACTGGTCCTGGCCGTCAAGGGCAAGGGGCGTGATCCCGGCCTTGCGCAGGGCCGTGCACATCGCGGGGATGTCGTCGAGTGACTTCGGCACTGATACTCCAGCCTGCTGGAAGAGAGCCTTGTTGTACCAAAAGTACTCGAGCTCGAACTGGAACGGGACCATGTAGAGGGATCCGTCGTCGAAGCGTTGGTAATTCAGTGCGTTCGTCCGGTAGCTGTCGTAGACACCGAGGTCCTTGAGCAGCTTCTCGGCATCCACCATCTTGCCCTGCTTGGCGAGTTGCTGGGCGAAGGGCGTGGCGTCCGTGTCGAACAGCTCCGGGAGCTTGTTCGCGGCAGCGAGGGTTTCGTACTTCTGGATGTAGGAGGGTCGGTCAGGGGTGGTGATCAGGTTGAGGGAAAAGCCGGGATGGGTCTGGGCGTACTCGTCGGCCACCTTTTTCATGACGTTGATGACTGCACCGTCTGCCGGCCGGGACAGCAGCCACGAGATTTGCCGCGGTTTGATGTCCCCGGTGGGGTTGACGTTGGAGGCGCTGCCGGCGCCTCCACCGCCGCAGGCGGAGAGGGCGAGGGCTGCGGCCGCTGCTACGGCGGCCGTTCTTAAGAGTTTCTTCATGGGGGAAAATCTCCTTTGATTTGAACGGAGGTCTGGCGCTGGGTATTTAGTTGTCTGTGCGCTTACGTATCTCAAGATCGGTGAGAGTTGCGGTGCCTTCACCGGCGAATACGCCGATGCGGCCGTCCGGTAGCCCGTAGATCCGGGTACTGAGGGCGACCTGCCGGTCGACGACGGCGACGCAGAGGTCCCCGTCGACGACAAGTTCGAGGGTGTGCTCTCCGGAGGCCAGCTCGCAGGGGCGTTCCAGCTCGATCTCGAAGGGGACATCCCCCGAGACGTGCCATTGCGCGTCGCCGCTGATTTCGCGGGGCCATCGGTCGAACACCATGCGGCCGCGCTTCGGTTCCAGGCGGATGATGTAGGACTCGTCTCCGTCCGCGCTTGAGCGGAGCAGCAGGCCGCATTCGCTGGTATCGGCTTCGATCTGCAAAACCGCCCGGGCGTAGAACTGGCGAGGGAGGACCTCATCGGACACCATGGCGGTGTACCCGTCTGGAGCATGCAGTACCAGCGGAAAGTCATCCCCCAGGGATACCGGGATGTCGTCCCAGAAGCTCTCGACGAGTTCGTCGGCGAGGGAAAAAGCGAGGGTGCCGTCGTCGTTCTGGCGGGCCTCGAGGACGGACATCGTGCCCGCCCACTGCCAGGCGCCGTCGTCGTGGTTGCCCTCCTTGCCGGCGACCCAGCCGAAGAAGAACCGGCGACCGTCCCGCTCGGCCGTCTTCGAGGCATAGAAGGCGCGGCCGTCAACGCTGTCCCGCGGCGGCACGGTCCAAGGCCCATCGGGACTTTTCGCCATGCGGTAGCGGGTGGTGAAGGACTCGGAGAATTCCGAATAGACCAGGTACCACCAGTCGCCCCAGGCGAAAACGTCCGGGCATTCGTGCGTGATGTACCGGCGGGGATCCCAGAACGGCTCGGTATGCTCCCAATCCATCAGGTCCGGGGAAACGCATTGGGCGATCAGCCCGCGACGGCGGTCCGGGCCGTCCGCGTGCCGCGCGGCCAGCAGCATCCGCCACAGGCCGCTGGCCTCGTCCTTGAAAACGAAGGGATCGCGCCAGTCGCCGGATTCATAGCCGGCCGGGGCGCCGAACGTCAGTTCCGGATGCTTGATCCACGTCAGCATTCCGTCCGTGCTCGTGGCGTGCATGACGAGTTGCAGCGGCGCCCCGTCGGAGCCGAGGTGCCGGGGATTCTGTCCGGTATAGAACAGGTGGTGCATCCCGGACTCGTCGCACACAACACTGCCCGTGTAGGCGTTGAAGTCCGCTTCGCCCTCTCCGCCATGGTGCAGCGACACTCCATGGTCCTCGAATCGCGTGAGGTCCTTGGTGGTCACGAGATTCCAGGACGTTCCCGGCTTCGGGTCGTTCCGCACCTCGTGCAGATAGAAAAGCCAAAACTCCCCGTCTTTCTGGAACGGGATCACGTCTCCGACCCATCCATCGGTGGGTTGGAAGAAGACTGAGTAAGTCATCGGCGTTGATGTCCATTTCTGCTAAAGCGTTTGATCACTGCAAGCGTAACCGAGGTCACACTTTTGATCAAGCGTTTAAGCAGATTGGTTTAGCGGACCGATCCCAGCGGTGCAGGATCGGCTCAGCGCGACGTTAGTCAGCGCACGACGGCGGTGCGGTGCGCAGTCAGGAAGTTGCGCAGACCGCGCGGTTCCGTCCGAGGGACTTGGCCTGGTAGAGCGCTTTGTCGGCGGCCACGATCATATGGTCCACCTCGGCGTTGGCGAGGGTGCTGGGAGCAATGCCATAGCTCACCGTCGGGAAGGTGACGCCGTCCGGTGGTTCTGCCGCGGCCAGACGGCGGCTGATTTCGTTGGCAATGATTTCCGCGCTCTCCAGGTCGGCCCCTGGAAGCAGAATGGTGAATTCCTCTCCGCCATACCTTCCGACGAGGTCTGTGTGGCGGACCGAAGCCTGGCACGCGGCGGCGAAGGCCTGGATGGCAGTGTCGCCCGCGGCGTGGCCATGGCTGTCATTGAGGGCCTTGAAATGATCGAGGTCGGCGAGGATCAGGGTGGAGATCGACCCCGCAGAGTGCAGCCTGTTGATTTCCTGGGTGGCCAGCTCCATGAAGGCGGTGCGGTTGAGGAGCCCCGTCAGGCCGTCCCGGGTGGCGCGTTCGTTGAGCCCGTTGATGAGCTGCTCGTTGCTCAGCGCAGTCATGCTGAAGGACACGGTGACCAGAAGCACGATAGTGACCACACTGGTGGTTGCCGAGCTGAGATAGGTGCCGAAGTCCGGGCCGTCGGGACCTTCCAGGACATAGGCGATTCCACGGCAGAGGAAGAACGACGCCAATACTCCTGCGGCGAGCGCCAAGGAGCGGTGGGCCTGTGAAACGCTGGGCTTCAACCGCCAGAGTTCAACCGTTGCCAGACCCATGCCCAAGGACATCATGGCCAAATACACCAGTCCGCCGGACCATGCGTTGGTGGCCGGGTTCTCCAGCGAGGCGGCCACCGCCGTGGCAACGGGTCCGGCGAGAAGCTGCCATCGCGGCGTTGGAAGCAAGCGAAGGGAACGCGAGCCGGCCCACACGCTGAACGCCCCGGCCACCAGCAAAGCGTTGCCGAGTGGCCCCGCCCAGATTTGCTGGGGAGTCCCGGCGAGCAGGTACGCCATATTCCCCGAGAGCAGGAAAACGAGGGCAAGGCACCACCAGCCGCTGTACGCGGAGCGGGTCCGGCGGAACGATCCGAAAAACAGCAGGCAGAGCGTAGACGCGACAATGCCCAGAGCTATCTTCAGGCTGGCCGGATCGAGACCCATATTTGCTCCCCTCGTGCGCACCAGCCTACGACATCGAGGGGCGGGTTAGCGGGCGGACCAACCCCCGTCCATCGTGTAGCTTGCCCCGGTGACCATGCCGGCGTCGTCGGATGCTATCCACGCTGCCAGCGACGCGACTTCCTCGGGCTCTACGAGGCGCTTCACGGCGGACTCCGTCAGCATGACCTTCGCCAGGACTTCCGATTCGGGGATGCCGTGCAGCAGTGCCTGGTCCGCGATCTGCCTTTCGACGAGGGGCGTACGCACGTATCCCGGATTGATGCAGTTGGAGGTGACGCCGTGCTGGCCGCCCTCGAGGGCCGTCACTTTGCTCAGCCCCTCGAGCCCGTGCTTGGCCGAGACATAGGCGCTCTTGAACGCCGAGGCCCGCAGCCCGTGGACCGAGGAGATGTTGATGATCCGGCCGAATCCGTTGGCGTACATGTGCGGGAGTGCAGCCCGGATAAGCAGGAAAGGGGCCTCGAGCATGAGGGTCAGGATGCGGCGGAAGTCCGCCGGTTCGAACTCCTCGATGGGAGCGACCTTCTGGATCCCGGCATTGTTCACGAGGATGTCGCAATCCAGGCTGAGTCCGGCGAGCGCCTCCGTGTCGAGCAAGTCGACGCCCCAGGCAGTGCCGCCCAGCTTGTCGGCGAGGGCCGCGGCTCCGGCGGCATCGACGTCGGCCACTACAACCTTCGCGCCGCGCGCGGCGAGGGCCGTGGCACATGCCGCTCCGATGCCCCCCGCCCCGCCGGTCACCAGGGCCTTGCGGCCCTCGAGGCTCATGCGCGGGCACCCATGGGGAGGCCGTGACGAACGGCATCGGCATTGTCAACGTCTTCCAGCGCCACACCGCGGGTCTCTTTGAGCGTCAAGACGACGACGGCGGTAATCGCGCAGGAGATCACCAGGTAGATTGCCGTGGGCATCCAGGATCCGGTGTCCTTGAGCCACTGGGTCGCCAGCAGCGGGGCCAGCGAACCGGCGAAGATCGAGGTGACCTGCGAGCCAAGGGAGACTCCTGAGTAGCGCATGCGGGTGGGGAAGAGCTCGGTCATGATGGCCGGCTGCCCTGCGTACATGAAGGCGTGCAGGCAGAGGCCGATGGTCACGGCGGCAACGATCACCGCGGGATTCTTGGTGTCGAACATGGGGAAGGCGAAGAACGGCCAGGTGGCACCGCTGATGGCACCGATCAGGTAAACCGGCTTGCGGCCCCACGCGTCTGCCAACCGGCCGATCTGCGGGATGACCACGAAGTGGACAACGTGCGCGATCAGGAGGGCGAGCAGCAAGGACGAGGTGTCGTACTTGTCCACGCTCTTGAGGTACACGATGGAGAAGCTCACCACGAGGTAATACATGATGTTCTCGGCGAGCCTCAGTCCCATGGCCTGCAGGATGCCCTTGGGGTACTTACGGATGACTTCGCCGACGCCGTAGCTGATGGCTTGTTCCTTCTCCACCTGGGCCTTCGCTTCGAGGAAGATCGGGGCCTCGGTCACGTGGGTGCGGATGTAGTAGCCCACGAAGACGATCACTGCGGAGAGCCAGAAGGCCACGCGCCATCCCCAGCCGAGGAAGGCTGCGCTGCTCAGGGTGGTGGACATGATGAAGAGGACCAGCGTGGCGAGGAGGTTCCCGACGGGAACCGCGGCCTGCGGCCAGCTTGACCAGAATCCGCGGGATTCCTTGGGGCTGTGTTCTGCCACCAGCAGCACCGCGCCGCCCCATTCGCCGCCCAGCGCGAAGCCTTGGATGAAGCGGAGTGCCACGAGCATGGCCGGCGCCCAGAAACCGAGGTCGGCGAAGCCGGGGAGGCAGCCCATGAGGAAGGTGGACACGCCGACAATCACGATGGTGAGCTGCAGCGTGGGTTTGCGGCCGAGCTTGTCGCCGATCTGGCCGAAGACGATGCCGCCCAGGGGCCGGGCCACGAAGCCCACCGCGTAGGTCAGGAACGCCTGGATGATGCCGTCGAGGTCGTTGCCCGTGGGCGGGAAGAAGTACTTGCCGAAAACCAGCGTTGCGGCCGTGGCGTAGAGGAAGAATTCGTACCATTCCACCACGGTGCCCACCATCGAGGCGGCGACGATCTTCTTGAGGCCTGCGCCTTTGCCGGTGGCGGCCCCTGCTGCGGAGCGTTGTCCTACGCTCATGTCCATCTCCTTAGTGTCCACACTGACACGCGTTGTGATCCACAACACGAAATGCTCCAATGAGTATTGCCGCACATCAGTGCTGCTTCAATGGCCAAAATGGCACCAAGTGTGTGCAGAATTGCAGATATGAATCCGAATCCCGATGACCTCCTCGTCCTGCTCGCAGTATCGCGCTCAGGTAAGTTCACGACGGCGGCCCAAGCCTTGGGACTGAACCACACCACCGTTTCCCGCAGGATCGCCGCGCTCGAAAAGGCGCTCGGCGGCCGGGTCCTCGCGCGGGCGGCCGGCGGCTGGGAAATCACGGAGCTCGGAGCCGAGGCCGTGGGCGTTGCAGAGCGGATCGAAGCGGCGGTGGGCACGCTGGGACCGGAGGACCGTGCGCCGGACCCCATTGCCGGCGTCGTGCGCATGACCGCAACTGACGGTTTCAGCGCCTACATCGCGGCACCCGCTGTGGCGCGATTGCGCCGATCGCATCCCGGCCTCACCGTGGAGATCATCACCGTGACCCGCCGGGCGCTCCAGCAGCGTTCCGGCCTGGACGTGGAAGTGGTGGTGGGCGAACCGCAGGTGCACCGGGCCGAGGCTGTGCTGCTGGGTGAGTACATGCTGGGAATGTATGCCTCGCGCGAGTACTTGGCTTTTCACGGCGTACCCGGAACCGTGGAGGAGCTGACGCGGCATCAGCTGGTCTATTTCGTGGACTCCATGCTGCAAGTGGACGATCTCGATGCCCCTCGCCGGCTGGTCCCGTCCATGCGCGACGGCTTGAGCTCCACCAACGTCTTCGTCCACGTGGAGGCCACGCGTGCCGGGGCCGGCATCGGCTTCCTGCCGTGCTTCATGGCGGACCGGCACCCGGACCTGGTGCGGCTGCTGCCCGCGCATTTCGCCGAGCTGCTCCCCTACTGGATGGTTCTGCGGCCTGACTCGATGCGTCGCCCCGCCGTCGCCGCCGTCGTGCACGCCCTCCAAGAGGAGACGGCCGCCCACCGCGAGCTGCTTCTGGCGCGCCGCTAAAGTCCCTCCCCGGCCGACGCTCGCTCACATATAAGCCTTCCCCGGCGGACGCTCGCTCACATCTGAGCCCTTCGGTGAGTGACGGTCAGGCGGCTGGCCGCGGGTCGTGCCGGATCTGCGCGCCGACGGCGAATGCCCGGACTTTCGCGTCGTTCCAGATATGTGCGGGAACCGCCCCGCCGAGGAGCTTCCGGGCCAGTTGCGGATCGTCGCCGAAAGGCTCGTGGCTGCCGGCCATGATCATGTTCCCGTACCGCCGGCCCTTGAGCATCGCGGGATCGGCGATGATCATGGTGTGCGCGAAGGTGTCTGCGATGGTGGCGGCGTCCTCGCGGGCGTTTTTGAGGTCGGGCGCATCTCCGGAATTCACCACGTAGAGCCCGCCCGGCGCCAGCACCCTCGACGCGTGGTCGTTGAATTCGCGGGTGGTGAGCGCCCTCGGGGTGAGGGCACCGGCAAAGACGTCCCGGATGATGAGGTCCCGGGTGTCAGGCGTGAGGCTTTCCGTGACTTCCCTGGCTTCGCCCACCCGGATTCGAAGCAGCGGGGCCTTCGGGAGGTCGAACCAGCCGCGCACGTAGTCGGCCAGCTTGCCGTCGAGTTCCACCACCACTTGGCGCGCGTCCGGGTAGGCGGCGTGGAAGTACCGGGCGAGGGAACATGCTCCGCCGCCAAGATGCAAGGCCCGCAACTTCGGCTTGGATGCGGGCGGCCATTTGGATTCAACCAGCGCGGCTATCCAGCGCATGTACTCGAAGTCCAGGAACAGCGGCTCTGCAACATCGATATGCGAGCTCATGACACCGTTGATCTTCAGGAGCCAGCCGTTGGAGTTGTCCGGGTCGGCAACCAGTTCGCAGTCGCCGGTGTCGATGTAGTAGACGCCCTCCACGGGACCGTTCGGCTTGGTGCCCGCGGGCACCTCGATGACCCCGGCAGCTTGCCCGGCTCCCCTGCCCTTGCCACGCTTCGCCACTACTGCCGCCCTCTTCCGGTCATGCTTCAACCCTAGTTGACGCCGCAGCCTTGCGGTCAGCCCTCGACGGCGGTGCGCCGCAGCCTTGCGGTCAGCCCCCGACGGCGGCACGCACCATCCGGATCTCCGGCAGTTCGTGCCATTCGGGCGGCAAGAGCTGGCGTGTTCCGTCAGGCCGGAAGCCGTTCTTGCGGTAGAAAGCCTGGGCCCGCGGGTTGTCTTCGAGCACCCAAAGAAAGGCGGCAGAATTGCCGATCACGGCGTCGACCAATGCTTGCCCCACGCCCAAACCGTGCACGCGACGCAGGGTGTAGATCACCTGCAGTTGCAGCTCGCACGGCCGGTCCTCCTCCGGGGCCTCGCGGGCGAAGGCGATGCCCACCAAGGCGCCGCCGGCGTCGTGGGCGAGCATCGGTTTGTATGAGCCCTCCAAGGCTTCCCGCTGCCTCTCGATCCGCGTGTTGATGGTGGCCTCACGGAAGGCGAAGAACTCCTCGGGCAAGAGGTGCCCGTAGCTTTCCCGCCAGGCAGCCACATGCATGCGGGTCAGGGGCTCGGCGTCGTCCACGGTTGCCGGGCGGAGGGTAAATTCCATTCGCTCAGCCTAGCGTCACACCACGCGGGCTATCGCGAAGCCGTCCCATCCCTTGGATCCAACCGTTTGGATGGCCGTTGCGTCGAGGCGCGGATCCTTGCCCATCATCTCCAAAGCCCCCACGATGCCCGGAGCGTTCACCTCGTCCATGGAAGGATCCAGGATGGCACCCTCCCAGATGACGTTGTCCATCACGATCACCGTCCCCGGCCGCCCGAGCCGGATGGCCCAGTCCAGGTAGTTGGAATCGTTCTCCTTGTCGGCATCGATGAAGACAAAGTCGAATGGACCGTCCCGCGTGGGATCTTCGGCCAGCGCCGCAAGGGTCTCCAGAGCCGGGCCGATCCGGATGTCTACTTTGTGGCCGATCCCTGCCATGTCAACGTTCGCCCGGGCGATTTCGGCGTGTTTCGGGAGGTATTCGCACGTGACGAGGCGGCCGTCGTCGGGCAGCCCCTGGGCCATCCAGATCGCGCTGAAGCCAGCCAAGGTGCCGATTTCCAGCACGCGCCGCGCCCCGGACAACTGCACCAGCATCTTGAGCAGCTTGCCGGCGTTGGGCGCCACCTCGATAGGCGGCATCCCGGCGTCGAGGGCGGACTGCACCGCATGCTTGAGCGCGGCGTTCGGGCGGACGACGGCGTTGGACAAGTATTCCTCCACGGCCACCCAGCCGGGCTGGGCCTTGTGTTCAAACATGGCCCCAGTCTGGCACCGGGCACGGGCCGGAGGGAAGGACCGGCAGCGGAGACCCTCTCAGCCTTCCGTCTGGCGTTCAATGAAGCCAGCCATTCCCGGGACCGTGAACTGAATCGATCCGTATTCGGGCGCATAGACCACGCCCTTTGTAATGAGTCGCTGCCGAATGACCGCGAGCTTGTTCGTAGATTTCCCCAGCCTCGCGGCAATTTCGCCCGTGGACGAAGGCTGTTCACCGTCAAGAGCCATCGCCCTCAGGTATACCCGTTCAGCAGGAGTGGCACGCTGCCATCGAGCCTCAAAAAAACCATGGTCAAGATCGCTTGTTCCGTACCGGACCGCCACCTGGGCGTCCTCGGCGGTAATGACCTTGTCCGGCGCCTCGTCCCACGCGGAACGCCCATAAATTTGGAGGAAGTAGGGGTATCCGTTGGCCGCGGACAACAATATCGACAATGCTTCGGGTGCCGTCGATGCGCCTAGCCTGCTGATCGGCAGGGTGAGGGCTTCTGCGGCCGCTTCTTCGGTGAGCTGGCCGATGGTCTTGTAGAGAAACAATCTCTCTCCGTAAGTCCTGGCCTCTGATATCTTGCCTGGAAGGTTGGGGAGACCTGCACCGACGATGTAGAAGGGCCATCCCCTCTGCCCGGCGAGATGCTGAACCGACAGAAGGACTGTCAGTAGTTCCTCGTCCAGATCCTGCATTTCATCAATGAATAGGCCGAATCCAGCCCGGGCCTTGCGCATGGCCAGGGATACATCTTCGACCAGCTCTTCAATATCGATGTCGAGATTCCCCGAATCGGCCCTGCCCTGATTCGTGGTCACGGAGGCCGAAACGCCTGTAGCGCCGAGGCTGGCGGAGATGTTGCCAATACTAGCCATCGACTCTTTTAGATAGGCCCAAGCGGGCTTGCCCCGAAGCCGCCGAGCACCAACTTCAAGTTCGCGTGCTAGCTTCGCGCGCGTCGCACCCTTACCGGCTTCCCCTGGCTGGGCTTCGAGCTGGATTACGAGCCAGTCGTTCTGCCGGGCGTGCTCAGCGAAGACATTCAACAGGACCGTCTTACCCACCCCTCGCAGGCCCGAGAGGACCATTCCGCGATCCCCAGTTGTGTTGGACCGCGTCCGAGCGATCAGCAGATCGAATGCCCTAATCTCACTGTCGCGTCCAACGAGTTCCGGGGGTCGCACGCCAGAGCCTGGCGCGAATGGGTTCAATGAAGGATCCATGGAGTGAGTATACGAACTTATGCGAACTTATAACAATACTTGTTATCGCGCATCGCATTTTGTTAGCTTAAGCTCCCGACTCAAGGGCGTTTCAATAGTCATCGGAGGCGATTGCCATCAACAACAAGCAGGCATCAGAGACTCCCGGCTGAGTCCGAGTGTGGAACCTGCGCGCCGCCGAAGGGCCTATTCCCCGCCGGCGATCGCCTTCTCGAGCCGCTCGACCTTGCCCGTAATCTCCCCCGCATATCCCGGCCGGATATCCGCCTTGATCACCAGGGACACCCGGCTCCCGTACTTGCTCACCGCCTCGGTGGCGCGCTTGACGACGTCGAACACTTCATCCCACTCACCCTCGATGGTGGTGAACATCGAGTCCGTCTGGTTGGGAAGCCCGGATTCGCGGACGATCTTCACGGCCTCGGCAACGGCATCGTGCACCGAGCCATCAACGGATGCGGCGCCAGCAGCGGGCTGGCCGGACGGGGCGACTGAAAAGGCAAGCAACATGAATCCAGTCTTTCACGGGCAAGAATGTCACAAAAGTGATTGGAGCCCCTCCGTTGCTACTGTGAGCAGCATGGACCGGCCCTTGGAACGCAAGCCACTTAGAGCTGATGCTGCGCGCAATGTAGACAAGATCATCACGGCGGCGCGCCAGTGCTTCCGCGAGCTGGGCCCGGAGGTTCCACTCCAGACGATCGCCACCACCGCAGGTGTTGGCCCGGCTACACTGTTCCGCAACTTCGCTGACAAGGAACAACTCGTCCTGGCCGCCCTGTCGCGGCAACTCAGGCTTCATGTCGACCCGGTCGTGGAAGAGTCCCTCGCGGGCATGGATGCCGCCGTCGGGCTCATCAACGTGATCGACGCCGTAGTGCAGGTTGCCAGCGAAGACGCCAACCTGCTGGGCGCCGTCGCCGGCCGCCGTGGACTCCTGGTGGGCATCACGGGCGGCTTGATCGATTCCATGGCTGAACTTCTTAGCCGCGGCCAGGGCCAGGGTTCTTTGCGCCGGGACATTTCCATCGAGGACATGGTGCGCCTTGTTGCCATGCTGATCGGCGCCGTGGACACCATGGAGCCGGGGTCCCGCGCTTGGGAACGGCCTGTTGCCCTCCTTGAGGACGCCATCCGCACCGAGCGCCCGTCGCGTCCGCTGCCGCAGCAGACCCCCATCCCCGGGATGAATTTCCAGTAACCAGCGCACGACGACGTTGCGCGCCGCGGCATGGTTGGAACCGCGCGTCGCGGTTCAGCGCCAGCCGAGCAGCCGGAGCCCAGCGGCCGCTGCCGACCCGACGATGACCACTACCAGGAACGGGGCACGGAGCCACAGTGCGACGGCACCCGCAGCCAGCGCGCCGAACCGGGCGTCGAAGGCCAGGGACTGCCCGGACGCCACCGCGTTGACCACGGTCAGGGATGCCAGCAGTCCGATGGTCATGGTGCCGGCCACACGCATCATCCGGGGACTCTGCAGCAGTTTCGCCGGCACGAAATAGCCCGAAAGTTTCGTCAGGTACGCCAGTCCGCAGGCAATGAGGATCCAAACCCAGAGGTTCATTCGGCGTTCCTTTCGCGGCTGGAAGCGTCAGCACTGGAATGGCCGCGCGGGTAGGGATCGACGTCGGGCTCCATCCCTTCGTCGCTGCGTCCGTGGCTGAACCAGCCGATGGCTCCGGCCACCACGGCGGCCACGAGGATGGGCACCCCAGC
The DNA here is from genome assembly GCF_052115325.1 of Arthrobacter sp. 2RAF22. Lineage (NCBI taxonomy): Bacteria > Bacillati > Actinomycetota > Actinomycetes > Micrococcales > Micrococcaceae > Arthrobacter > Arthrobacter sp. 2RAF22. The sequence goes on from NZ_JBFRGL010000012.1 coordinate 20,597, forward strand.
CGGAACGAACGGGACCGCAATGATGGTCGCCAGGGCAGCAGCAGCGGCGATCGCCCACGGCTCACGGCCCTTGAGCCGCGGCCAAAGAAGGCCGAGGAACGCTGCCACGGCGGCGCCGTCGAGACCCCACTGCTTGGGGTCGCCCAAGGCATCGCCGGCCAGTGCGCCCACAGCCGTGAAGATGTTCCACAGCACGAAAATGCCGAGTCCGGCTGTCCAGAAGCCGCGGCGTTGTTCGTCGGAATCGCTTTGTCCCGAGGCAGTGGCCGTGGATTCATCGATGGTGATGTGGGCTTGCGGGTACTTGAGCCAACCGCTGGGACGCAGCAGCGCGTTCATCTGCATCCCGTAGATGCCGTTGCGCAACCCCAGCAGCGCGGCCGCTGTCATGGCCGCAATGCCGGAACCTCCGCCAGCCACGACGCCGATGAAGGCGAACTGCGAGCCGCCGCTGAACATGAGCAGGCTGAACGCCATGGTCTGCCAGAAACTGAACCCCGAGGCCGAGGCCAATGCCCCGAACGAGATGCCGTAGAGACCCGTTGCAATGCTGATGGAGAGGCCCACCTTCACCGCCGGGGATTCGAGGAGTTTCATGCGCCCCGTTTCGCTCCGGCCAAGCTCCATGCCCACAGGATCAGAGGGATCTGCAAGGGCAGCCGCAGTGTGTGGATCCGCCGAGCGGACACCGAACCTGTAGGCGAGTAGGCGCGGCGGAGCGCGTCCACGTGGCCGGCCAGGAACGCCGTGAACATCAGCGTAGTGCCGCGGGCTGCAGCCCTACGCGTGGCAGGAATGAGGAGTCCGACGGCGGCAACCGCCTCAAGCAGTCCACTCACCGCGATCCATTCCTCCCTGGACATGACCGCCAAGGCGCCGTTGTGCGGTGCGGTTGGTTTGGTCTTGTCCTGGCCGGCTTCAGCGTGCCCGACTGCGTAGTCCTCGCGGCAGAGATAGTCCGGGACCACGGGAGCGAAGAATTTCGGCTGCCGGAAGTGCTTCCTGGCACTGACGAGTAACAGTGCACTCATGGCCGCCGCGGAGATTGTCTGTGTTGTCCGGGCGGACCATGAAAAAGGCATGTATTCATGCAACCACAGCCCTGCCCAGCGCGGTAACCGGAAGGGTTCGGACTGAGTTATGTGTTCAGAATATTGGACTCAGTTCAGTATGATGTATGTTTCTTTCTAGGCCGTGCCTGACACAGTCCACCGCCACAGTCCACCGCCACAAGAAATTCAACGAGGAGTTCCATGCGCATCGCCCGACTGAAGACCCCTTCCGGCCCCCAGCACGCTGTCCTGCGCGATGGACGCTGGGACCACATCGAGGATCCCTTTGCCGAGGTCCTATCCTTCACCGGAGAATCCAGTTCCGCGGACGACGCCGAGCTCCTCGCCCCGGTCCGGCCTTCCGTGGTGCTCGGAATCGGGCACAACCTGGGCAACAACAACCACGTACTGCCCATCCAGGCCTGGCACAAGTCCGTCCACAGCATCGCCGGACCCGGTGACGGCATCGTGGCCGTGCGCAACGCGGGCACGGTGAACGTGGAAGGCGAGTTGGCCGCCGTCATCGGAAAGCGGGCGGAAAAGCTCACTGCCGAGAACGCCTTGAGCCACGTCCTGGGCTACACCGTGGTCAACGACGTCACCAACGTGGATCAAAACCACGTCGACGAAAAGCTCTTCCAGGGCAAGTCCGGCACCAACTACACGCCGCTCGGACCGTGGATCGAAACCGGGATCGAGGACCCGGACAACGTCAGCACCGAGGTAGTAGTCAACGGCGAGGTCAAGGCCCGGTCCGGGTCCTTCAACCTGCCATCCTCCATCACGGATTGCCTCGTCTATGTCACCGAATGGCTGACCTTGGAGCCCGGCGACATCATCATGACGGGAGCTCCGAACACCTTCGTGGCTGTCCAGCCCGGCGACCGGGTGGACATCACACTGGGCGGCATCGGAACCCTCAGCAACACGGTCATCTGACTCGCAGTTGTTGTCGTTTTGGAGCCCCTAAACGACAACAATTGCGAGCTAGTTGGGTGCGCGTGGTGCCTAAAGCTGGGCGAGGACCTGCGCCGGCTTGTTCGTGGTGATCTCGTGGATGCCCAGGCCTTGGCAGAGGGCAACATCGTTCTCCGAGTCAACGGTCCACACCCGGAAGCGGCGGCCTGATTCCAGCCAGCGCTGGACGGTGCGGGCATGCTTGCGGACGTAGTCGATGCCCGGGCCGGCGAGTCCAACCTCGCAGTCGTCGAGGATCCGTTCGCCCTCCTGCTGGGCTGCCTTCATCACGTTGGCCACGGCTCCCCCAGTGATGACTCCCAGGCCCAGTTCATCGCGGACTTCTTCCACCGTGACGTCGTCCACGAGCTGGCAAATGTGCTCCGCGGGAACGAACTGGAGCAGGTGCTTGACCGAATCCGGGCTGAAACTCATGAAGGAAACCTGGATGTTGTCCAGCATGGAGGTCTCCGCGTTCCACCCTTCCCGGCCGAGAAGCTCCAGCACGCGGTCTTCAAGCTTGAGCTGGTACGGGCTGGGGTGCTTGAGTTCAATAGCCAGGCCAATGGTCCTGCCGGCACCACGCAGGATCTCCAGCAACTCCGGGAGCGTCAGGAGCTGGTCCGATTTTGCGCCGTACTGGTCCGGAATCCGGGCGCCCTTCCAGGAAGAGAAATCCAGCTGCCGCAGATCTTCGAGCGTCTTCTCGGCCACGGGACCGGTACCGTCGGAGGTGCGGTCCAAGTTCGCGTCGTGGAGCAGGACAACGTGCTGGTCCCGCGTCAGGTGGACGTCGCACTCGACGCCGTCGGCGCCGTCGGCGATTGCTTTCAGGTAGGCGGCACGCGTGTGCTCGGCAAATGCTGCACTGGCTCCGCGGTGGGCGTAGACCATGGGCCGCGTATTTTGCTCCGTGCTTTGGTCTGGGCGACCGGGCTCGTCATTCGTCATGGGGACACGGTAGCCCACGTCCATGACAGCGACGGGGCTACGCTGGGCACATGCAGGTGAACTCTGAACAAATCCCGGTGACGGACAGCGATAGCGACCTGACGGCGGAGGCCACCCGGAACGCAGGTGCCGGGAACAGCTCCACGGTTGGGTCCGGCGTCGGGCAACGGAACGGCGACGCCGAAAAGGCGGCTGCCCTGCGTCGGATGAAGTCGGTGGCGCTGGCGCTCCTGATTGTGATGGCGGTGGTTTTCACGGCCGCTTTCGCCCTGCAGAGGCAGTATCCGTGGCTGGAATACGTGCGGGCCGCTGCCGAGGGCGGCATGGTGGGAGCGCTGGCCGACTGGTTCGCCGTCACTGCGCTGTTCAAATACCCCATGGGCCTGAAAATCCCGCACACCGCCATCATTCCGCGGCGCAAGGACCAGATCGGCGCTTCGCTCGGGGAATTCGTGGAGACCAACTTCCTGTCCGAGCAGGTGGTTCAGGAGAAGCTCGCGAGCATCGACATCGCCCGGAAAGCCGGCACGTGGCTCGCTTCCCCCGGCGGTCCGGAGCGCATCGCCAAGGAAGGTTCGGCACTGATCCGCGGGGCGTTCACCGTGCTGAACGACGACGACGTCCAAGCAGTGATCGAGGGCATGGTCCGCAAGCACCTGCTCACCCCGCCGTGGGGACCGCCCGTAGGCCGGATGGCCGAACGGATCTTTGCCGACGGCCACCACCACAAACTCGTCGATCTGCTGGTTGACCGGGCGGCTGATTGGGTGGAAGCGAACCACTCCACGGTGAACCGGCTCGTGTCCGACCGTTCGCCCCTCTGGGTTCCTTCCTTCGTGGACGACATCGTGGGAGACAGGGTCTACAACGAAATCTCCAAGTTCGTCCGGGCGGTGCAGCAGGATCCCGACCATCAAGTGCGCCAATCGATCGATACATACCTCGGTGATCTTGCCCAGGATCTCCAGCACGATCCCGCAATGATCGCCCGCGCGGAGGCAATCAAGACCCAGGTCCTCGGCGATCCCGAGGTCCGCGAACTTGCCTCCCGCACGTGGGGCACTATCAAGGACGCGCTGCTCACCGCCGTCGACGATCCCGACAGCGAACTGACACAGCGCTTCAAGAGCGCCGTCCGGGACTTCGGTTCGCGGCTTGTCAACGACGACGAGCTGGCGGGCAAGGTCAATGCCTGGATCGGTGATGCTGCCGGGTACCTCGTCAAAACGTACCGTTCCGATATCGCTGGGGTCATCACGGACACCGTGGCGCGCTGGGATGCCGAGGAAACCTCGCAAAAAATCGAGCTCCAGGTAGGTAAGGACCTGCAATACATCCGCATCAACGGCACCGTAGTGGGGTCGCTGGCCGGGCTCGCGATCTTCACGGTAGCGCACTTGGTGTTCGGCTGACGCAGTCCGGTGGAGGGGACCTTCAGCCGAGGAAACGGATCCGCTGGCCGGGGCGGGCTTGGCCCAATAAGTCCAGGTCCGTGCGACGCACCACGGCAATCACAGGGTAGCCACCCGTCACGGGATGATCTGCCAGGAATACCGTGGGAAGGCCCGACGGCGGCACTTGCAGTGCGCCGAGCACCATGCCTTCGCTGGGCAGTTCCTCAAGCCGGGCCTGGGTGAGCGGGCGGCCCACCAGCCGGGCACCGATCCTGTTGGAATCGGGCGACAGGGTCCATTCCTGGCTGACCAAGCGGCGCCAGGAGTCGGGGTCGAACCAGTCCGCCCGGGGGCCGCGATCCACGCGGGCTGTGATGGCGCGCCCCGGATCAGGAGCGCGGCGGATGGCAGGGAGGACATGCGCATTGTTAACGGTCCCCGAACCCGTACCCGAAACCAGGCCATTGCCCGCCGAAACATGCCCGATTCCTAGCTGCTCACCCGATGTCAACGGCGCTGGGCCTTCACCGGAGAGCATGTCCGTGCTGCTTGAACCGAGGAGCTTTGGCGCGTCGATGCCGCCCTGTACCGCCAGGTAATATCGCAGTCCGAACAGAGGGGAACCGAAGTCCAGCACGGCGCCTGGGGCCACCCGGACGGCTTGGTTCAGCGGAATCTCGGCCCCGTTGAGTCTCACGATTCCCTCGGCACCCGCCACCGCGATCGTCGACGCCGTGACGAACCGCAGGCGAAGCCCACCCAGCAATATCTCCAGCCCTGCCGCCTCCGCGGGATTCCCCACCAGCAGGTTGGCAAGGCGAAGCGATTGCCGGTCCAGCGCGCCGGAAGGGCTCAACCCCAAGGAAGCCCAGCCCTGCCTGCCAAGGTCTTCCACCAAGGTGAGGGGGCCGGGGTTCACCACCACTATCCCCATCAGGCCTCCACGAATCGGACCAGGTCACCCGGCCGGATCAGCGCGGGCTCGGCCTTGGACGCGTCCCACAGTGCCGCCGTCGTGGTTCCAATCAGCTGCCACCCGCCCGGAGAGGATCGCGGGTAGACGCCGCTGAACTCGCCCGCGAGGCCAACAGAGCCAGCCGGCACGGCGGTGCGTGGGGTGTTCCGGCGGGGAACGCGGAGCCGCTCATGCGTGGTGACCAGGTATACGAAGCCGGGCGCAAAGCCGGAAAATGCGGCAGTCCACTCCGAGCTCGTGTGAAGCTTGACCACTTCGGCCTCGCTCATGCCGAGGAATTGTGCCGTTTCGGCAAGGTCCGGGCCACGGTAGGAGACCTCGATGGTCACTTCGCGGCCCGAGCTGGCGACGTCGTATGCCGGTTCTGCGGACTCCAGCCAGTCGCGGACGTCGGAAGGACGGATCGTTTCGGGATCGAAGGTGACCAGGACAGTGCGGGCGGCGGGCACGACGTCGATGATCCCCTCCGGCATTGAACTGCCAACCGAAGCGCCGGGCCCGGTCAGCCCGCGGTAGTACGCGACGACGGCGGTCAGCTCGGGCAGTTCCACCAAGAAAGCGCTGTCGCCGCAGGGCAAAAGCTCCCGCTCAAGCGAAGGATTCAATCTCCACTCCAGCTTCCTCGAGGCCGGCGCGCACCGCCGCCGCCAGTTCGACAGCACCCGGGGTATCGCCATGGATGCACAACGAATCGGGCTGAACCCGCACCACTGTGCCGTCCACGGCCAGCACCTCGCCCCGCACGGCAAAGCGCACAGCCCGCTCGACTACCGCGCCGGCGTCGTGCACCACCGCGCCTTCCTGCGAGCGCGGCACCAACGTTCCGTCCGGCATGTAGCCGCGGTCCACGAACGCCTCGCGGAACACCGGGTGGCCGGATTCCTCGGCGAGGCGCAGCAGCGCCGAGCCCGGCAGGCCAAGGACGGGTAGCCCGGGATCGTAGGCGTGAATCGCAGCCACTACTGCTTCGGCCTGCTCGACGTCGTTGACGATCCTGTTGTACAGGGCACCGTGGGGTTTGACGTAGTCCACGGAGGCGCCCACCGCGTGGGCCATGCCGTCGAGGGCACCGAGCTGGTAGAGGACGTCGCCGAAGAGCTCATCGAAGGACATGTTCATCGATCGGCGCCCGAAGCCGTGCAGGTCCCGGTAGCCCACGTGGGCGCCCACCCGGACGTCGAGCTCGAAGGCGGCACGGCAGCTGTCCAGCATGGTCACCGGGTCCCCGGCGTGGAAGCCGCAGGCGACGTTGGCGCTGCTGACGATCCGGAACATTGATGCGTCGTTCCCCATGGTCCAGGAGCCGAACGACTCCCCCGAATCAGCGTTGAGATCCACTATTCCCGCCTTCCAGCGCGTTCTGGCGGGCGGCTGGGAGCAGCTCGCCCGGAATGAAGTCCGGCATGGGACCGAATGCTTCCCTCGCCGAGGCCGCTACGGCACGCCCCATGACGCGGTTTCCGACTCCGCCCACCACGGCCCCCACGCCGAAAGGCAGGGCCCGGCCGAGGAAGGCCGCGCCTTGGCGCTTAACGAGCCGCTTGAGGAAGGCGCGCTGGATGGCATCGCGAATGACCCCGAATCCTCCGCCGGGCAGCTTCTTGGTGAGGGTCATGCCCCAGGCCTGGGTGATTCCTTTGCCTCTGCCGAGCGATTGTCCGCTCAGGGCACCCAGCAGGGCCGTGCCTTCCTCGCCGAGCATGATGGCCATGACCATGGTTCGCGCACGGTCCGGATCGGTGAGGCGGATTCCGTGGAGTTCGGCCAAGGAAGCGGCGTACAGAGCGGTTCCTTCCAGGAACCCGATGGTGGCAAGCGCGGAAAGGCCCAGCGAGGCCGCGGTGCCGATGCCGGGCACGACGGCGGTTGCCCCGACGGCGGCTCCCCCGCCGGTGACTGCGGCGAGGTAGTCGCGCTCCAGTTTGGCGGCCAGCTGCGCCGCTGTGGCCTGAGGGTGTTTGCGTTGCAGGCGGCGCAGGTTGGCCAGGACAAGGGGACGTTGGACCTCGACGGCCCGGAGCAGCACGTTGTGGACACCGGGTTTGGCATTGCCGCTGGCGTCGAACATGGCGTTGTGGGCCGTTTCCTGCGCAATCTTTACTGCCTGGTTGGGTCGCTTTGCCATTCTTCACCTCTGCATTCAGCCGTTGAATTCGTTCGGTAGTTCCTTGCCTAGCCTAGGCCACACGCCCCCTCCCCGGCGTAGACTTTAAGGCGTTCGCGGGAACAGTCCAACGAAGGACAGGAAGCATCCGGAATGAACAAGGCACCAGATCCGAACGAAGTCCGCCATCACAGCGACGCCCCTGCCGAAGGGGAAACGGAGGGTTGGGTGTCGCACGATACCGGCCTTCACAGCCAGGAACCTGCCGAAGGGCCGGATACCGACGACGCCCCCGCATAGTAGCGTTGAGGCTGCGAAATCGGGGGGCCGAAAGTGGCTTCGCACGGGGTGCTCGTCTCTCCGGGGGATACTCAACCGGGGCAATTGTTGGCGCGCGTCCTTGAGGAATTGCGCGCTTTGGAGAAGCACGACGCCGCGAGCTTCCGCGCCGTCCGCCGCAGGGTTTCCGCGGAAATCGCCACGATGGACGCGGCCGTCGTCTTCAATCTCGCCGAAGGGCTCGTCCAAGCGGGCTTTGACTGGGAGGGCTGGGAGTTCATCAACGCCCACCAGGCGGCTTTCGCTGAGCTGACGCGGGCCCGGCTTGAACACTTGGGAGAAGGCATCACTACGTGGGGGCAGGCTGATGCTTTTGCGACCGTTTTGGTGGGACCCGCGTGGCGCGAAGGGCTCATCTCGGACGCCGACGTCGACGGCTGGGCGCGGAGCCCGGATCATTGGTGGCGGCGCATAGCGCTTGTCTCCACAACGGTGCTCAACACGAGGTCACGCTGGGGAACGGGAGATACGCAGCGGACGCTCGGCGTCGTCGGCATCTTGATCAACGATCGCGACGACACCGTGGTCAAGGCAGTCAGCTGGGCGTTGCGGTCCTTGGTGCTGTGGGATCCGCGCGCAGTCCGAACCTTCCTGGAAATGCATGAGACTGAGCTTGCCGCCCGGGTGAAGCGCGAGGTGCGGACCAAGTTGGAGACCGGGCTGAAATCGCGGCGGCGCAGCGTTCACAGCACCGACCTTTCCCAATGAAGGATCCCCTGTTCTCGGGAGTAGCGTGATGCACGTAGCCTTCATCTGTCTGCCTGCGGCGGGCCATGTGAACCCGACCTTGCCGGTGGTCGCCGAGCTGGTTCGCCGGGGCCACCGTGTCACCTATGCGACGTCGGCAAAGTACGCGAAAGCGGTCGAAGCCGCCGGTGCCGTGTTCTTTCCCAGCGGAGAGGACCTGGCGGCCTTCCTCCCGCCACGCGAGCGTTTGGCGGAGGGCGGCGCAGCGCCTGGAGAGGGCGGCGCAGCGCCCGCTAGTGGAGGTCCGTCACCGATGTCGGGGATGTTCGCGGGAATGCCGTCCGGAATGATGTCTGGACTGCTCGATCGGATTCTCAAGGGCGCAAGGGAGGAATTCCCGGCGCTGCTGGCCCGGCTCGCAGAGGACCCGCCGGACGGGGTGGCCTACGACGCCATGACGCTCTCGGGGAAGATGGCTGCCGCGAAGCTGGCGTTGCCCGATATTGCGTTGCTACCGAGCTACGCCACCAATGAACATTTCTCGATGCGGGACCTCATGCCGGGCCCGCCGCCGCCGGGCATGATCGAGGCCTGGACACAGGTTGGCCAACGGATCCATGATTTCGCCGCGGAGCAGGGCGTGGGCCATTTGCAGTTCATTGGCGGACCTCCTGCGTCGTTGAACATCTCCTTCATCCCGAGGGAATTCCAGCCCTCGGGAGAGACTTTCGACGGCAGGTTCCACTTCGTGGGTCCATGCCTTGGCGCACGGGGCAACGAGGAGGCGTGGCGGCCCCGGGCCAAGGACAGGCCGCTGTTGTTCATCTCGCTGGGCACCACCCCGTTGAATGACCGGCCGGATTTCTTCAGGATGTGCCTGGAAGGACTTGCGGGCACAGACTGGCAAGTCGCCATGGCAATCGGAGAGCGCGTCGAGGAGTCCGAGCTGGGGGATATCCCGGACAACATTGAGGTACGGCCGTTCTTTCCGCAGCTCGAAGTCCTAGCCCGCGCCGATGCGTTCCTTTCCCACACCGGGATGAACTCGACCATGGAGGCGCTCTATTTCGGGGTACCTTTGGTTGCCTTCCCGCTGCAGCCCGAACAGGGCGCGAATGCACGCCGGGTGGAGGATCTGGGACTCGGGCGACGGCTCCCCCTGGAGGGGCTTTCCCCCGAACTGATCCGGGAAACTGTCCTTGACGTCAGCGGCGACCCTGTAGTGCGCGGCAAGCTCGAGGCGATGAGTGCCCGCGTCCGCGGGTCCGGCGGAGCCCCCGCGGCCGCCGACGCCATTGAGGGGTTCCTCGGTTCATCGACTGCTGCGTAAGTGTAGGCGGGCGAGCTTGCTCCTGGATCGATCAGGTGCGCAGTAGCTTTAGCCATTGGCCGACTCCACGGCGGCCACCAGCTCTCTTAGCGCAAGAGTGTCAAAATTCCGGTTCTTTGCAACGGCCCATGCGTCCACCGCGTCAAGTGCTGCCCACAGATAGCCGACTAGGACGGGGCGCGCGTCGTTCGGCGCCTCCGGCGGCAGGGCAACTTGAACCTTCATGAGGGAGTCCGCCTTCCGGAAATATCCGGTGCGCACTCCTTCATAGTCGGGTGCTATCAGGTTGCCTGGGATATGGAATTCGACAGTGACTTTGATATTGGAGGTAACTCCATCTCGAGCACTGCTGATTTGGCGCATCAACTGGTTAATTCCATCGACCCAGCCACGATTTGTCGGAGTTCTACCGCCGAGGATGCTTCCTAGAGAAAGGACCTTGGCAGATTCATTGACGGAGTTCACGGTACATCCGTTCGAAAAGCTGCAGCGCAAGGTTCCCGGTCAAGGGGGCCCGGGTCACGCTCGACAATGAAAGGCCCAAGGACCAGGTAGACGCCGTAGAAAACGACGAAGACCGGGTTGTAGGTGGGCAGCGTCCAGCTCAGCAGATGGATTGGTGCTGCGTGCGGTAACTCCCGCCGGTTTCCTCTTGTAATGGTCTTTCCTATCGCGCAGCCCCTGATATGACGGTTTCCTTGACGCGGGACAGGTAACGTCGCGCGTCTTTTCGCCACATCTTCTCGTACCGTCTGGAGAACCCGGGGATCGCCGGGATCGTAGCCGTCATCCCCATCGTGAGAGTGCACCCGCTCTCCGATGGCTCAATCTGGTAGGTCTGGACCATGCCATCTTTGGTTGGAGCGACGGTTATCGTCTTTGCCCAGTACGGTGCTGCTTCCTCAACAACCTCAACAGTTGCGGCTGACCCATCCGCTCGGACGAAGGTCTGTTGTTCCCCGACCCCCGTCGGCGTTCCAGGAACCGTGAAAGCACGTGCCGCATTCGACAACAGAACAGCGCTCTCCGCAGGGCGGATCAGCGACCACACCGTATCTGCATCGCACGGGTAGCTCTCCGATTCTTCAGCACGGAGCGTGCGGCCTGGAGCGCTCACACCCAATGCCACGGCTTGGTGGTACCGCGTAAGGGCGCGCCGGCTTCTTGATTTGAGGAACCAGCCCATGCCCGTCAGGACGACCATCAGAATCACCAACCCGGCGATCATCCCGAGTCCGAGTCCGGGATTACCTGCAGCGTCAGCCATGGCACCAAGAACGAGGATTCCAGCGAAGCCGACAATGACAAGAAGACCGGCGAGGAATCTGAAGAAAGCCATCACTCGAGCATTATCCAGTCTCGTGCGGTCTGGCGCCCTTCCGGCTCGCCTGTGACGAGGGTATGGATGTCGATGCGGGAGCATCGGTTATGCGGTGGTTCGGGAGGAGACGTTTTCACGAGACGGAATGGGCGGAATCCGGCGGCTACGGTTATGGCCACGTCGCGGCTCGTGCCATCCTTGGGTCATGGCACGAACCTGGTTATCGGTGACGGTGGAACTGCTCGGCGGTCGCGGGGAGGAGCTGTGGCCGTGGCCCGGGCGCGTCTTCGCGGTCGGACCGTCGCATACCTTCATGGACCTCGCCAATGCCATCAATGATGCCTTCGCCCGGTGGGACCGCTCGCACCTGTCACTGTTTACCCTGGCCGATGGCCGGGTTATTACTGATGAAGAGACGGGAGCTGAGATGGCCGGATCGACCGGCGGCCCGATCATCGCGCCGATGGACATTGCTGCTCTCAAGGTCGTCCGGACGCTGGAGCCGGGGGCTGAGTTTCAGTTTACGTTTGACCTCGGTGACGCTTGGATACACCGGTGCGTGGTCGGGGAGGTGAAGGTGGACCCGTTGGATGTGTTGGGTATTCGCCCTGGCGTCCCCTTGCCGTACTGGGGTTGGGGCAGTATCCCGGACCAGTACGGGCGCCGGTGGGCAGATGACGACGGGGAAGGCCGGGCGCCGCGGAAGCCGAGCCAGTCGCACCCTATGCAGCTGCATGCCTGGCCCGAACAGGTGCAGGTGCCCAGGATTGACCTGTCCGAACTGCGGGGAGCCATCGCTGCGGCAAATGCGGCTCGTTTCCTCGCAGCGGTGATGGGACACGATATCGATGACGTTCTGCAGCAGGTGGGGGCCGGGATACCAATGGCCCTGGAGCAGCGCCGTGGGGAGGCCGAGCCGGTGGCACTGTCGGTCATCAACCGGCTGAGGTGGCGCGGCGGCGCCGGTGATCAGCTGCTGGCCGAGGACCTGCTGGCGTGTCTGCGCGGTGTGCCGCCGACAGGCAGGGCGGTGCCTGTCGACCTCGACATGCTCAGTGTCGTGTTGGAAGGGGATCCCGGACTGTCATCCGGCGGTTACCTCGACCTGTATACCGGGCAGGTGTACGACGACGCCGCCACCGACCCGATGATTGTCGGGGAGGACGCCGCCGTCGATGTTGAGGAAGAACCGGAGCGTTGGCTTCGAATCGACCGCACCGATTCCCGGGACGGCTGGCAGGACATGGCGGCCTTCGCGGAACGGCAGCACGATAAAGGCCTCCGGGAGCGTCTTGAGCACGCGATCGAGGGCAAAGGTGCCTTCGCCCGGTTCCGCGACATCGTCCACGGCGAGAACCTCAGCGAAGAATGGTATGCCTTCTCCACCGACCGCCAGATGGGCCGCTCCCGCGAGTTCCTCGCTGATAATGACATCCGCGTGGGCTGACAATCCGGGCCCGGTCAGTGCCGGCGCGAGTGTGTCGCCCTTCCGGCGGACAGGCCGCCCAGTAAGCGGGGAAGAGCCCGCGATCGCCTGTGGAACGTTGCCCTGGACATGCCGAGACCGCGGGCGACCTGCGCGGCAGGCTCGCCGCCTTCAACCGGGCGGATAGCGTTTTGAATCTGGCTGTCGGTGATTCGGCGGGGCCGGTCGCCGACAAAGGTGAGCATGTGCTGGGTGAAGCGCCCGAGCCGGTCCAAGGTGGTGACGACGGGAGTATCTCCTTCGATCACTGCATCGAGTCCGCGGTCGAACTGGGGTCGTGATACCCAGGCCCGGGATACGCCGTGGTCCGTGTCGAGGTCGTCGCGTCGGATGCCCGCGGCCAACAGGTCCGCCTGATGCCTGTCAGTGGACTGAGCCCGGGTTGAAACTCGCATACCCGATGCGCTGCCTGTCATGTTTCCGGTCCTCGCAAAGATTCGTCAGATTGAAATCCAAGACGTCGGAGGACGGGCGTCAATAAAAAGAAAACAGATCCTAATCTGACACGCAGGACACTCTGTTCTGACGTCATTTTGGGGTATACCCCAGACTGACGCCAAAGGCTTAGCGTGCAATTTCACGTCGTTACTATTTGAGTCTCTTAATCCGGGTTCAGGTGTCGGACTCAAAGTTCCTGTCCCCGTGGATGACCACATCCACGGCGCCTTCTCCCGGGCGAGTCCACGGGAGGCGAGCAAACTCATCCATGCGGTCGTTCGCGTCCTGCAGCGACGACTGGAGTTCCTCGCCTTTCCCGTCAATGGCGACAACGAACGGGATTGCCCCCCCAGTGCGCCAGCGATCGGTGATGTTCGGAAGGATTGAAACGAATGAGTCCCCGACGGCCGATGGATTGGTCAGCCCGCGGGCAATCACGAGATACCCGTTGGTGTTTCCGAACCATTCAAGATCAGAGATGAGAGACACTGCCGCGTCAAGTCCCGCTGTCTTGAAGGGATACATGAACTCCTGGGCGAGATAGTCCGCTAGCGCTGAGTCATCTGTAAGGTCTGTCAGGTCAAGTCGAAAGATCATCATTCCACGCAAGAGGGCGTCATCCTCGAAACGCTCGAACAGGGGCTCGTCAACGCCGAGATGAATGGTGAACGGCTGCGAGAGGTCTATCGTGCTCATGGTCCGATCCGAACAGGTGCGTTGACGTGATCCCAGTAGTATATGGCGTTGGGATTAGCGGCATCGCCCTCGATGATGATCCGGTCAGGGCCGCGTTTGGCGTCCGGCTTTGCGACCGTCCACTCTTGGTATCTGCCGGGTGGAAGCAGGCCATTGCGGTTCTCGTATTCCTTGCCGTCGTGTTTATCGAAGCGGGTTCTACCGGAGGCGGCCCGTTGGATCGTGTCCTCGACGTCTGCTCTAAGAGTTGGCGAAAGGGAATCGAGCGCCATACGCTGTTGCATCTGTTCGGGGAGCTTGGGTGTAAAGGTCTCCGCGCCGCGGACCCCGATTCCCTCGGCACCCATCTCTTCGCCTGCGCCGGCCATCCCTTCGCCGGCCATCCCTTCGCTTCCGGCGATCATAGCTATATCCGCGAAGGGGCGGAGATTCTCGTCCAACTCCTTGTTGTATCTGGGATCCGTGCCTCCGGATGCCACTATCCCTGCGATGACGTCCAATGGACTGTCCATGCTCTTTGAGGCGCCTGTGGACTCTGGCGCGGGGGCTGGGCTGGATCGCGTCCATGAGGGGGCGATGTAGAACTGCCAGGAGCCCGGTACTGGTGATGTGTAGCCGGGAGCGTACGGCCCAGACGGGCCGCTTGGTACAGCGACGTCCGGTACGGCATCTGGCGCATGCCATCCCCCGTTGATTGGACCGTCCGTGACGGCCCAACTCAGGATCATGAGTCCGGAGGGGTCGGCGTTGTTGATGGCGTCGGCTTCTCCGTAAACGTACGGGGAGAAGTTCTTGGCTTCGTCGCGTTTCAGGACCGGGTCGGGGCTTGTGAATGTGCCGGTGGCGGGGTCGAGGTCGCGGGCGCCGAGGTGGGTGAGGGTGCTGATGGTGTCAGCGAGCCCGCCGATGTACCCGTTCACGGCGCCGTATCCTGCCGGATTCGCGGCGTTTGACCCGATACCCAGAACCCCTGAACCTGCGGTGGAGTACGCGCCGTTTCCGGTTGCGGTCTGGGTGGGGCCGCGGGCGAGGCCGATCGGGTCGGTGTAGCGGGTCTGGGCGATGACCGGCGTGGTGCCGACGGCCCCTTGCACGATGGTCTGGGCCGTGCCGACGCTGTCGCTGACGATCAAGGCGAGCTTCACGGAACCGCCGGCGGCGGTGCGTTGGGCCACGGCCTTCCCCGCGAAACTGTAGGTTTTGGTCGCGGTCTTCACCCCTGCAGGGGTCACGTGGGCGGTGATGGAGCCGATGGTGACGGTGGTGCCGGTTCCGTCGGTGATGCCGACGAGGTTCCCTCCGGCGTCGTAGTACCGGGTCCCGGTGCTGCCTGCGGTCCCCGACACGGGTGCCGGCGGGGTGCCCGCGCCGGCGGAGGGGTTCGGGTTGGCGGGCAGGGTGCTGCTGCCCGCGGTGGTGAGGAGTTTCCCGTCCGGAGTGTAGGCCAGGGTTTCCCCTGCCCGGCCGGTCATCCGCCCTGCTCCGTCCCAGGTGAAGGTGCTGGTGGCGGGTGACCCGGTGGCGGGAGTGGAGGTCATGGACTGGAGCTGGTGCGGCCCGGGCAGGCCGCCGGTCACGGGGCCGTTGAAGTAGCCCATGGTGTCGGCGATGAGCTGTACCGTGCCGGGGGAATCGTTCGTGAAGGAAATCGTCCCGTCCGCCCCGACCGCGGTGATCGCGAAGTTGGGGATGATCTGCCCGGCCGTGTAGTTCAGGTTCGACGTGCCCGGTTTCGGGGTCCCGCCGGCGTAGGCGGTGATGACCCCGGAGGAGGTGGAGTTCGCGACGGTGATGTTCATCGCGACCGCGGAAACCCCGGTGGCCGGCAGGCCCCCGCGGCCGGTGACCTTGACGCTGATCGTCTGCCCCGGCCCGACGGGGCCGTTGACCCCTCCGGTGCCGTTGCGGGTGTCGAGCTGCCGGAACGGGGTCTGGGCCGAAAACGCACCCGGGACCGTCGCAGTGCCGCCCAGGAAATACCCGGACGTGTCCGCGATGATCTGCACCGTGCCGGAGGAATTGTTCGTAAACGCGATCGTGCCGTCGGACGCTACCGGGGTGATAGCGAAGTTGGAGACGATCTGCCCGGTCGCGTAGTTCAGATTCGAGGTGTTCGGTTGTGGAGTCCCGCCCGCGAAGGCGGTGATGGCCCCGAACGAGGAGGAGTTGGCGACGGTGATGTTCATCGCGACCGCCGACACACCGGACGCCGGGAGACCCCCGCGGCCGGTGACCTTGACCCTGATGGTCTGGCCCGGGCCCACAGGGCCCGTGACCCCGCCGGTCCCGTCGCGGGTATCCATCGTCCGGAACGGGGTCTGGGCCGAGAACGCGCCCGGTGTGGTGGTTGCGCCGCCGAGGTAGTAGCCGGAAGTGTCCGCGAGGATATCGACCGTGCCCGAGGAACTGTTCGTGAAGGCGATCGTTCCGTCGGCGCCGACCGGGGTGACCGCGAAAGCCGCAACCGTCTGCCCCGGGCCGTAGTTCAGGTTCGAGGTGCCGGGGCGGGTGGAGTCTCCCGCGTAGGCGGTAATGAACCCGTTCGAGCTGGGGTTCGTGACGGTGATGTTCATCGCCACAGCGGACACACCGGTGGCGGGGATGCCTCCCTGGCCGGTGACTTTGACTTTGATGGTCTGTCCGGGGCCGACGGGTCCGTGGATCCCGCCGGTGCCGTTGCGGGTGTCGAGCTGCCGGAACGGTGCCTGGGCGGAAAACGCGCCCGGCGCGGTGACGGCGGCGCCGGGGTAGGCGTAGTTTTCCGTGGCAGCGAGGTTCCCGGCGTTGTCGAAGCGTTTGACCTGGGACCGGTCCCCGGCCGGGGTGTAGGCGTAGGTCTGGGCGTACGGCGCCGGACCGCCGAGGCCGGGCACCGAGGTCGAGGCCGGGGTCGGGGCGGTGGTGCAGTTCTTGGCTGCTGCGGTCCAGGCTGCGGAGAGCCTGGACGCGTAGTCGTAGCTGTAGCACTGGTAGTCATCAGGCGTCCCGGGCCGGCCTTGGTAGAAGACATCCCGGGCCGTGAGTTTCCCCGAAGTGTCGTAGCTGTAGCTGGTGGCGCCCAGGTCAGCAGTGACGCCCTTGGAGCGGTTGCTGGCGGACTGTGTGGCCAAGCGCCCGGTGGTCGCGTCCCAGCCGAGGACGACCTGGTTCAGGCCCATGGTGTCGGCCGTGGGGCTGGCGCTGTTCGGGTCGAGTTGCTGGTAGGTGGCGAGCTGGTTCTTGTCGTTGTACTGGGCGGCGACGAGGACGGCGTTGCTCGGATCTTTGAATGAGCCGAGGTTGTCAAGATCGTCGTAGTCGTTGGAGATGGTTTCGGCGCTGAGACCGCCGATGGCCGGGGTTGTCTCCGTGGCGACGTTGCCGGTGGTGGTGTACGCGCGGGTTGTCGTGTAGTCCCCGGCGTACCCGCTCAGCCCGCCGGGCAGGGTGGTGGTCGTCGTGGCGGGTTTGTAGGCGGCGTTGTACCCGGACACCGCCGTCTTGACCGGCTGGTCGTAATTAGGTCCGTTGAACCTGATCGCGGAACTGAGCTGGCCCTTCTTCTCCCCGTCGTAGGTGTTCGTGGTAAGGGTGTGGGCTGTGCCGCCTTGGGGGGTGACGCTGGTGCTGACGGTCCTGTCCAGAGCGTCGTAGCTGTAGCTGGTGAGGTTCCCGGCTCCGTCCGTGGTGCTCGCGATACGACCGGACGAGTCAAAGGTGGTGGTGGTGGTGCCGGTGTCCGGGTCGTTGGCTGATATCGGCCGGCCTGCGGCATCGAAGGCCCAGGTCCACTGGTTCCCCGCGGTGTCCAGCATGGAAGTCATCCGACCGAGTGCGTCGTAGCCGTAGGCGGTGGTGTCCGGGGTGCCCGTCGGGGTGGGGCCGTGGAAGAGCAGCCGGGACACGGTCTTGCCGGCCGCGTTCACGATCGTGGTGGCCGCGGACTCGTTCCCGGCAGTCGTGCCGGGCACGGTCGTGGTCGTGATGGTACCCACGCCGGTATAGCTGGTGTTACGAGTCCAGAGAATGGTGTTCTGATAGCTCCGGGCGGCATCGGAGATGAGGCGGCCGGCACCGTCATAGGTGTAGGCGTCCGAGGACGGCACGGCCGTGCCGTCGGGAATCATGAGGGTCGTGCTGGGGGCCGCAGCGAAGTTGTAGTCGTTGTCGACGATCAGTTTCGCGCCGAAAGAGTTGTAGGTGGTGTCGGTGGCGATCGTGCTGCCCCCATTCGGGGAACTCTTCTGGGTTTGGCGGATCCGTCCCAGACCGTCGTAGATCTCATAACTGGTGACCGGGTTGCCGAGGCTGTTGATGCTGCTCCGGGCGACCGACGACGGTGCGGTCTGGGAGATGGTGTAGGCGGTGGCTTGGGTGGGGGTCGGGTTGGTGGCTTGCGGGCGCATCGGGTCCCACACGCCGGTGACCCGGCCAGACGCGTCGTACTGGTAGCTGGTGACGTTGCCGTTCTCGTCAGTACTCGAGGTCTTGCTGCCCCGGACGGCCTCCAACGCGGTGGTCGTGGTCCAGCCCAGCGGGTTGGTAGTGGTCACCGAGGCGGGCAGCCCGGTCGCGGGCGTGTATGCGATCTGGGTGGTGCGGGCGCTGCCGGTGGTGTTGTCCGTGGAGGACACGACCCGGCCCAGGGAATCGTAGGCCAGGGTGGGGCCGGACTTCCAGATGGCGACGGCGCTGCCGTTGACCGCTGTGGCGGTGTCGGTGCGTGACGGGTTGCCCAGGGTCGGGGCCTGGTAACCGGGCGCCCCGGGTGTGGCGGCCATCGAGGAGTCATACAGGGTGGCGGTGGCGGCGATGATGTTTCCGGCCGGTGCGCCGGTCCCGGTGCAGGGCCCGGCGTAAGTGGTCGCGGTCGCCGGCAGGGCCAGCAGGTTCAGACCGCTGTTGTTCGCGCCGGTGCTGTCCGCGTATGCGGTCACTGTGCAGCTCCCCGGTAAGCCGCCGGGCTCCCCGGAATCGGACACGGAAGTGACCCGTCCGGTGCCGTCGTCGAGGGTGTTGGTGATGGTGGTGGTGCGGGTGCCGGCACCGGTGCCGCTGGCAATGATCTTTTTCACGGACGCGACGCCGATGTGCCTGGCCTTGGCCGGGTCCGTCCCGGCCGAACCGGTCGCGGTCACGGAGGAGGACCACGGGGTGGTGATGGTGGTGCTGAGCCGAGCGCCGGCCTCGCCGAGGAATTTCTGGGTTTCGACCGGCGCCCCGGCGAGCCAGGGGGAATCGGTGATGGTGGTTCCGTCGGTGGCGGTGACCGTCGCGGAGATCTTTCCTCCGCTGCTGTTCGCAGGTGTCTGGTCCAGGCCGCGCAGGTAGGTGGTGATGCTGGAGGGGTTCTGTCCGCCGGTAACGGTGCCGGTGATGGTTTTGACTTTGGACCAGCCCGCGTTCACGGACCAGGTCAGCTGGGATCCGCCGGTCCCGGCCACGAAGGCCGGTGCGGCGTACTTCCAGGCCGGGGTGCCCTGGTATTCGTAGCGGGTGACCATGGACACGGAGCCGTTGGCGCCGGGACCGGCGTCGGTGGTGACCGATGCGACCGGGTAGATGTGGAAGTAGTCCATCCGGGGACCTTCCGCGGAACCGGTGGGCGTCCACCATTGCGGGAAGCAACGCTTCGTGTTGGTTTCCGGGGATGCAGGGAGGTTCGTCTGGGAGCATTCGGCCTGCATGTAGCCGATGGTGATCGTGCCGCCGGTGACGGTGGTGATCCCGGAAATCCGGTTCCGGTCCAAGGGTGCGATCCCGGCTGCGTATTGCCAGACCCGGTTCTGCATTGGCTGCGGAGTGAAGGTCACCGCAGGGTCCGAAATAGTTCCGCCGGTGCCGGTTGAGGTATTGGCGCCCTGGTGGGCCACGGAATTCAGCCAAAGGGCCGGTTTGGTTCCATCGCCCGGTGGCGGCATGGTGTGTCCGAGGTTCCAGGCGTCCACGTCCTGGTACGCGGCACCGCCCGTGTTGGTGCGGGTCGCGAGCCTTTGCAGGCGCTGGTCGCTGTAGAAGGTGGGGGAATAGACGGAGCATGTCCCGGTTGAAGCGCAGGCGAGACCGGTCGGAATGTCATCGCCTGAGGTGCACGTGACGCCGGTGCAGCGGCCGGTGTAGGTCATTTCGACGCGCAGCGGGGACGAGGCGGACAGTTCGGTGTTGGCGCGCACGCCGTAGTCCACCCTGGTCAGGCGGCTGGAGCGAACATAGCTCTTCAGCGGACCCGTCCCGGCCTGGGTGGTGTAGTTGTTGACGTCCTGGGTGTAGTAGAAGGCCTCGGAGTTGTTGTTGACGTCCACGACGTAGTCCAGGTTCCAGGCGTAGGCCTGCTGGCACAGCGTCTGGGCGAAGGTCGCGGCGGCGCAGGGCTGGGTCGGGGTTGCTGCCCCGACCGGGACCGTGTCGGCCGAGTTCGTCGTTGCGTTCCCGCCGACCCAGCCCGGGAGGTGGTTGCGGCCGAAGAAATACTGGGTCCCGGAGGTGTCGGTCAGTTTCCAGTACCCGCCGTCGAAGGTGCCGTTCGAGTTGGTGTTGTCGGTCAGGTATTCGACACGGGTGTTGTCATCGTTCTGCAGCCTGTATTTACCGGTGGCAGCGTCTTTGATGACCTGCCCGGAACGGCCGCCGAAGGAAATGCTGAACTGCTGGCCCTCGGCGGCGCCGCACAGATCGTAGGTGGAGCCGGCCGGCAGGCCCTGGTCCATGCACGAGGCGAATTTCTGCCGGATCGTCCCGGCCCCGGCGAGGGACCAGCCGTCGCCGATGACGGAAGCCTGGTTGTTCGTCGAACTCGTCAGCCCGTCGATAGTGGAGGAATCGTAGGCCAGGGCCAGTGCCGGGGTCGGGCCGGCGGGGGCCTTCCGGGCGCTGAAGGGGTAGTTCCAGGTAAAGCCGCCCGTTTGGCCTGTGGTGCCCCATGCGCCGGAGGCGACCCCGGGGAGGGCGGCGAAGTTCCCGGCACCGTTGTCGTTGGCGATCGGTCCCGGTGTCCCCAGCGGCACCATCCGGGTCAGACTGGCAGGACTCACCGTCAGTTCCGCGCCTGCCCCGGCCTGCGCGGATGATGGTCCGGTCCCGCCGGCGGGCCGTGGCCCGCTGAGCAGGTTCTGGAGGGCCGGGGTCCACGGGGTGACCGGCACCGCCGCGACTGGATCGGGACGCTGGGGTGTCCACCCGGTGGATTGGTCGACCGTGATCGCGAACAATCCGGCACCGGCGGTGACTACCGCGGCGGCAACCGCGAGAACCCCGGCCTTGGGGATTCTGAAGACGTTTCGGTTTTTGCTCATCTCAGGACTCCGGTGTCGGTGCTTTGATAGATGTTCTGCGCGTTGATGAACTGATCCGCGGTGAGGACACCCTGGACCATCATGGGTTTGAAGATCCGGCCGATGAATCCGCCGCCCAGCTTCACGGGCTGCACCCCGGTGGAGGCAAGATGGTTCGTTGTCGTGGTCGCCGTGGTCCAGGTGCCGGTGGTTCCGTTCTGGGTCTTCGTGATCCGCAGCTGCTGGTTGTTCTTGTCGTAGACCGCCGAAAGGAAATACCAGCTGGTTCCCAGGGAGCCCGTCAGTTTCACCTGCTCCGAGGTGGTGCTAGTGATCCAGGTATCGAGTTCTGGATTGTTGAAGCCGTCCAGCTGCAGGGCAGCGCCGGGCGAGTTGGTGCCCGCCATTTGGGTGATCAGCGCCTGAAGACTGATGCCAGGCGGTGCGCTCGAGGACACCGGGCAGAACCAGCCGGAGACGCTGAAGCTCTGGGCAGTGTCGACCGCCGATGTTGCGGTCTCCGCGTGCTTGGTGGCATCGGTGATCTCCAGCGCCTTGGCGGTGCCGTTGCCGATGTTCGGGTCAGGTGCCCCCTGGCAGGAGCCGGCCGGGCCGTTAAGGGTCCTGATGTCGGTCCAGGTTGCCCCGGTCGTATTCGGCACCGCCAGTACGCCCGTGGGAAGGGCTGCCGGGTGGCCGACCGTGTACTGGTAGGTGGCCGCTGTGTGGCTGGCGGTCTGGTTGTTGACGTTGCCGGCATAGTCGAAGGACCACACTGTCAGATTGGAGGTGTAGTCGATGGCCGCGACTGTTACTGTCGCGTGCCGTCCGTCGGCGGGGCAGACAACGACGAAACTCAGCGTCCGTGTGCCGCAGCTGAGGTTGGTGGGGGGGGCTCGTAGGCGCCGCACTGTTGGTGGCCGCGTACACGAAGCCCTGGACCGGGTACGTGCCCGGTTCGTCGATGTTGAAGTTATAGGTCGTGGACCCGACGGTGCCCTTCGGGTCGTTGTGGGTGGCGTCGAAAGGGGAAAGCGCCGGATCGTAGGCCGGGGCCGGGCCGGCCGGGGTGATGGTCGGGGGGTCCGGCTGCGTCGTCCTCACCTCGAAGAAGAACTGCATCACACCGGAGTTCACGCCGTTCGAGTCCTGTGCCTGGGCCTGGAGCTGGTACACGCCGTCGGCGAGCGGGGGGCCTTGCCACGACGGGTACCCCCCGGATCCGGGCTCGGGAATCGGGCCTGTGCCGCCGAGGTAATGGGTTGGGTTTTGGGTGTCGAAGAGGGCAAACCAGATGTTGATGTTTCCGCCCGGGGCGCCGTCCGGGTCCCCGACGGTCAGGGTGTAGATGGGTTGGTTCGACCGTGTGACGTAGGTGGAGGCGAACGGGGCGCCGGTCCAGCGGGCGTTGTTGATATTCCACAACCCCGGGGTGTAGGGCGGAGTGTCGTAGGTGACGATGATCGAGGCATCGTTGTTGAACCGCTTCCAGCCCAGCGGGTCGCCCTCGTTGCCGGCCCACAGAGACACCGTCCACTGGCTGACAGTCTGCAGGGTCGACTTGATCGAGGACAAGTCAAAGCCCACGGTCCCGGCCGGGCAACCTGATGAATACCCCTTCGCGACCGTCCTGGAATCCGTCTTGGCGACCAGCCCGGGCTGGGCGTTCCACGTCGTGCCCGGGCTGATCCCGCCGGTAACCCACGCATCCACCGGCGTTGCCGTGCAGGAGGAGGACCAGGTCTCGGTCGCGTTCATCACGGCCGCGAGGATGACCTTGCCGGACATCGGCGTGGTGTCGAACTGGTAGTACCCGCGCGTGGTGTGCGAGACACCGTCCGGCGCCCAGTACGACGGGAGATAACCCACGTGCACGGTGGAGTCCGTGTACTGGCCGTTCCAATAAGGGGTAGTCGGGTACGCGCTGTCCACGTACAGGTAGGAGGCCCTCACCGTGGACCAGTCCGGATCCACGAACAACGGGTAGTGCAGGTTCGGCAGGTTCAGGATCTCGCTCATCCCCAGGACCTGGGTCTGCTTGCCGTTCTCGGACCCCAGTCCCAGGGAAAACGGCCGGGTGATCCCGGGCCCGCCCGGATCCGAAGCGGATGCACCGGACTGGGAGGAATCCCACCACTGGCCCATCGCCGTGCGCAGCTCCGCTTTCCCCGTGTCCGTGCCCGTGGCAGAGAGACCCCCGCCGGGCTCGGCCTGGACGGTGGCGTTCTGTGCGTCCAGGAAAATGCGCATCTGCACCACCCGCGGATCCTTCGCAGCCTCCGCGGTCGCGATCTTCAGCACCTGGGACACCCCGGTCTTGTGGCTGACCTGGATCAGATCCACCCCCGGCAACACCGACGCGTACGTGGCCGTGTTGCCCGCAACCACCGGTTCGGGCAGCGGATCGAAGGGCCAGGACTGCTTCACGACGTGGCCGCGCTTGTCATCGACGCTCGCCATCTGGGTGCTGCCGCCACGGGCCAGGGTGACATCGACCGGCGTCATCCTGGGTTTGAGGACCGCCTGCCCGTTCACGGTGGCCTGGACCAGGTCCGTGGAAATATCCTGCCACCCTGTCGCGGTCTGCATCCGGGCCGGTTCCGCGTTCACGGTCCGGGTGAACGTCCCGTCAGGGTGTGCCACGGTCTGTTCGGTCGGGGTGGTCAGGGCGTCGACCACGACATCGGTCCTGTTTTGGGCGGCCTGGGTCTTGGCCACGCTCTCCGTCACCGGCCCGGCAATGCCGGCGCCGACGCTCCCGGGCAGAGGTCCTGCCCAGGCCGGGCCGGGCGCCGCCAACAACCCCGCTACTACCGACAACCCGCAAACAGCACGCAACAGCAACGAAGGACGAGATCCCACGGGACTACTTTCACGAGAAGGAAGTGCGCGGGATCCCCAAAAAATAAAACCGTTCCCCCAAAGCACGGAATGCTGAGAGAAAGCTACATGTTGTCCACGCGTTTCCGCAATAGACATAGGACACTATCGCTTTGTTACAAAATCAGACCCACAAGTGCGGTCACACCCCGACGGTCATCAGGCGCCCGAGGGCGCCGGCACCCGGCCCGGAAGCCCGGGTCGGACCGTCCTAACGGTCAATCCGATGGACGGCTACCACCCGCCCTTCGCCCCGCAGACATTCGGCCCGGCCCTGTGTAGCGTGTAGCCAGCACCCGCGCGACGCCTGCAGCGACGCCCGCCAGGAAGGACACCGTCACATGGCCGCTGGATCCAAGGAAGACCCCTGGAAGCTCACCACCCCGCCGGGCTCCTCCGACTACACAATGTATCGGGACGAATCAGCTGACCCGCCCGCGATCGTTTGCCAGGTGGGTTCCACGACCCTCAAATACCATTTGAGCGCCATCGAGGACCTCCACGCCTGGCTACTTCGGCAAGGCCATTGGGTGCCGCTCGGCGCCGCCGACGAGAACAAGCCTGCCGCCGAAGGCACCGTTGAGGCCTGGGGCCGCGACGATAGCAATCCGGTGGGCGGTTGGTACGGCCTGCGCAAGGGATACCGCGGCCGCTTCGGCATGTACATGCCGCCCCTCCTGGAAGCCCTTGGCCTGTCCTGGAAGCCCTTGGCCTGGCCGAACTCACCCACGAGAAGCGGAACAACAGCATGCGGGGCATCGCGCCGAAGTAGGGAGCACCTTAGGAGGGGTTCGACGACGGCGCGCGGCCGCCGTCGTCGTGCGCTTTCCCGCCGGGCTCAGGCACCCAGCCGGCCCGCCGCGTCCTGCTGGATGCGCGCCGCCTTGGAGGAATAGTCCGCGATGACGCGGAGTTCCTCGTCGCTGTAGCCTTCCAGCAGGGCCGCCAGCCCGCCCATGAAATCGACGAAATGGGGCATCGCGGCAGTCACCTGGTCCCCCACGAGCTCGATCAGGACCTTTCGTTTGTCCCCTTCGTGCCGGACCCTGCGCGCCACGCCTTTGCTCTCGAGCCGTTGCATCAATCCCGTGACCGAGGCCGGCGCCAGCCCGGAACGTTCGCCGAATTCCCCCGCCGTTATGGGTCCGAAGCGCAACAGGATGTCGATCGCCTTGCCCTCCGTCGCAGACAGCCCGCGCAGCTCGGACAGCTTGGTGTGGAACATAACGGCCGCCGTCGAAAGCTCCCGTCCCGAGGCAAAGACCGCCTCAAGCAAGTCTTGGCGCCGCCCACTGACTCCCGGTTGGTTCTCCATCCTCCGAGGCTAGCAAATTATTTCGTCCCACCGAAAGGATTGACGACCCTCAGTCCGAGTCATATATTTCTTTCATCCGAACGAAATAAATCGCAAAGGACTCTGCCATGTTGAACTGCCTCGTCATCGGATCCGGGATCGCCGGACTGGCCACAGCCATCTCGCTACAGAAAGCCGGCCATCACGCCACCGTTTTCGAGGCCTACGGCGGACCCTCGGACGGCATCGGCGGCTTCCTGACCGTGGCCGTCAATGGCTTCGATGCCCTGGAAACCCTCGAGCTCAAGGATGCAGCTGCCAATCTGGGCTTCAGCACCCCAAAGATGTCCATGTACCTGGGCAGCACCGGAAAACACCTCATCGACTTTGACTACGGCGGGTCCCTCCCGGACGGCACCACCGCCCGCACCATGACGCGTTCGGAGTTGTACCGCATGTTCCGCGAGGCGGCAGGTGCCCGCGGGATCCGCATCGAGTACGGAAAGCGGCTCGCAACGGTGAAGGAAGCGCCCGACGGCGTCACGGCCGTTTTCGCGGACGGCACCTCCGCGCACGGAGACCTGGTGGTGGGCGCCGACGGGCTCCACTCGGCCGTGCGGCCGTTGATCGACCCTTCGTCGCCGGCACCCCGCAATATCCCCCTGCTCAACACCGGCGGGATCGTCGAGTCCGGTGTGATTCCGGCCGGGCTGTTGGACGTCGAACCGGGACGCATGAAGATGGTTTTCGGCAAGCGGTGCTTCTATTGCTACATGCAGGATCCGGAGGGCAGGATCTGGTGGTTCGCCAACCCACTGCAACGGTCATCGGAGGATCCGGCCGCGCTGGATCACTGTGCCCGCAAGTCCTGGCTGACGCAGCTCGTGGCCGGGGACCGCACGCCCATGGCCGAGATCATCACCGCCACTGACGGCATCATCCGGCCGTACACGACCTCCGATTTTCCGAGCATCCCCAGTTGGCACCGCGGCAGGCTGGTGCTGGTGGGAGACGCAGCCCACGCTGCATCGCCGTCGTCCGGGCAAGGCGCCTCCATGGCCGTCGAAGACGCCATCGCGCTGGGCCGATCGCTCCGGCGCACCTCGCCCGGCGACATCCCCTGCGCCCTCGCCCGCTACGAGGCCGAACGCCGGAACCGGGCGGAATCGGTGGTGGAATGGGGCCGCCGGAACGCCGCCCCGAAGATCCGCGGCCAATTCAAGCGCGTCTTTGAAGACCTTGTGCTGAAGGCCGTCTTCCGCTCACTCGCCCGGAAGACGGCCGACAACTTCGACTGGGTCTATCGCCACCACATCGACTGGGATGCGTCGGAGACGGTGCCTGCCGTCCTTAATCGATCCGCTGCTGAGTAACTGGCGCTATGGGGTTCCTCATTTGAGAATCCCTTGAGTGCCGGGGCCGAATTGAGTTTGAACCCAGCTGAACTGGTCCTTGGTGAGTATGCCCTGGGTCAGGACGGGGTTGAGGATCTGTCCTTTGAAGCCCTCACCAAGGCGCACCGGCTGGGTGGTGGAAGGAAGGTGGGTTTGCGTCGCGGCGGCTGTGGTCCAGGTCCCTGAGTAGCCAGCGGAGCTTACGGTCATACGCAATTGCTGGTTGACCTTGTCATAGACCGCGGTCAGAAAAAACCATTGGTTTGATGTCTGTCCTGTCAGGATCTGGACCTGATTGAGGGTGCCGCCTGTTGTCCAAGTATCCAGTTCAGGCTGTCCGTCCGTATTCAAGCGGACCGCCGCGGCCAAGTCTCCGGTGTCGGAGACCTGCGCTATGAGCGACTGGATGGTGTTTCCGCCGGGCGCCGGATTGGTGGGGCAGAACCACCCGGAGACGCTGAAGCTCTCCGCCGTATTTACAGCAGGCGACGCAGTCGTCCCGAACTGGTCAGGAAGGCCGTTGACTTGAAGGGCATTCCTCGTAGGGCTCCCAGAGTAGCCCGCGCTTGCGTCTCCCTGACAGGACTCCGTCGCATAGGGCGTCCCATTGGCCTGGATCGCAACGGGAACCCAACTTCCGTTACTTGGTGCAGTGATCGGGAGGACGGTAGCTGGAACGGGCACCGTATTTGCCACCCTGAACTCGTAGTCAGCTGGATAGCTGACATTGCCGACGTAGTCAAAGGCCCACACCTTCAAGGAAGTAGAGCGGTCGGCGGGCCCCACCGTCACCGTTGCCTTCCGCCCCTCGGCCGGACAGACCACAACGAATTCATGAACCCGCGGGGTGTCGCAGCTTAGATTGACCGGCATTGACGTCGGTCCGGGCGCGTCAGTTACCGCATACGCGAAACCCTTTGCCGGATACGTGCCCGGCTCACTAATGGTGAAATCGTATTTCCCTTCACCGACAGTCCCTCCGCCATTGACCGTCCCGGTATTGGTTCCTGGGATGGTCGTAATGCTCGCGGGCGGTGTGATGACCGGCGTCGCCGGCGGCATGAGTTGGCCCATGAAGTAACCCGAAACATCCGCAATCAGGTCGGTAGCACCGGACGAACGGTTGAACAGCGTCACTTTCCCGTCAGCACCCACCGGCACCGTCACCGAATTCGCCACCGTCTGGCCAGGCCCGAAGTTCACATTCGACGCATTCGGACGCAACGTGCCGGAAGCAAACGCACTCACAAACCCGAACGACTTCGGCCCCGTGACCGTCAGATTGAACACCACAGCCGAAACATTCGCCGGAATCCCCGACACACCGCCCACCTGGAAGGACACAGGCGAATCACCACCCGCAGCCGAACCAGGACGGGTATCCAACATCCGTGAAGGAGCCAACGGCGCAAACGCACCCGGAACCACCGGAGCCCCGGACAAGTAATACCCCGAGACGTCGGCAATCAGGTCGGTGGAACCGCCGGACCGGTTGAACAACGTCACCTTCCCGTCAGCACCCACCGGCACCGTCACTGAGTTCGCCACCGTCTGACCAGGCCCGAAATTCACATTCGACGCGTTCGGACGCTCAGTCCCGGAAGCAAACGCACTCACAAACCCGAACGACTTCGGCCCCGTCACCGTCAGATTGAACACCACAGCCGAAACATTCGCCGGAATCCCCGACACACCGCCCACCTGGAACGACACAGGCGAATCACCACCCGCAGCCGAACCGCCACGCGTATCCAGCATCCGCGAAGGAGCCAACGGCGCAAACGCACCCGGAACCACCGGAGACCCGGACAGGTAATAGCCCGAGACATCGGCAATCAGGTCAGTGGAACCGCCGGAACGGTTGAACAACGTCACCTTCCCGTCAGCACCCACCGGCACCGTCACCGAATTCGCCACCGTCTGACCAACACCGAAGTTCACGTTTGACGTGTTCGGGCGCTCAGTACCGGAAGCAAACGCACTCACAAACCCGAACGACTTCGGCCCCGTCACCGTCAGATTGAACACCACAGCCGAAACATTCGCCGGAATCCCCGACACACCACCCACCTGGAACGACACAGGCGCATCAGCACCCACAGCCGAACTGCCACGCGTATCCAAGGCGCGGAACGGTGAAAGCGACACAAAGGTGCCGGGGTCCACCGGTTCCGTTGGACCGCGCATGGGCGCAGAGGCTGGGGATTTCTCGGCGGCGCGGGCGGAGGCCGCGACGGCAGAAACCCCCGTGGAGGTGAGCAATCCAAGCAGGACAGAGAAAACAGCCAAGAACCTTAATCCACGCACGCTCAAGGAGACCCCCAAATACCCCGACGGCATGGATCACCGTCATTTTTGCGACAATCTACCAGAACCGAGGTGCTCCACCGCAGCGAAAAGACGCTGATGGACTGCGGGCCCCCGGCTGAGCTTGGGGGCCCGCCTAGACCCGCGCGCTCCCAATCACCGGAAGTCCCGCCGTCGGGAAGAGGCTCGGGAAGACCGACGGCGCGGGGACCGGCACTTCGTCGAGCGGCACAGTGACGGTCTCAACGCCGACGACTACCCGCTGCCCACGCACGCTGACCTCCAAAGGTGCGGAACCGGCGTCGGACCCTAGCCCAGGAGAACCTGAATCCGGAACCAGCGCAAGGCTGATGGACCCCGCGCGCAGCTCGACAGACAACAGCCGCCCGCGGATCTTGAGCCGGAAGGACAGGCTGTCCCACTCGGCCGGCAACCGCGGATCGAAGTGCGGGACCTGGCCCTGGTCACGCATGCCCGCGAAACCGCACACCAGGGAACTCCAAATGCCGCCGGTGGACGCGATGTGCACGCCGTCAACGGTGTTGTGGTGCGTGTTGTCCAGGTCGATGAACAAGGCCTCGGTGAAGTGCTTGAGCGCGACGTCGGAGTAGCCCACCTCGGCCGCCATGATGCCCTGCACGCAGGCGGACAAGGTGGAGTCGCCGGTGGTGATGGGATCGTAGAAGTCGAACGCGCGCTGCTTTTCCTCGGCCGTGAAGTCCTGCCACTGCAGGAACATCGCCAGTACCGTATCCGCTTGCTTGAGGACCTGGTGCCGGTAGATCACCAGCGGGTGGAAGTTGAGCAGCAGCGGGTACTTCGACTTAGGGGTGTTCCAGTCCCACGGCTCCAGGGTCATGAAGTCGTTGTCCTGGCTGTAGATCTCCATGTCCGGATCGTAGGGAAGGGACATACGCGCGGCGGCCTGCTGCCACACCATCCGCTCGGTGTCGGGGACGTCCGGGTGTTCCAGTGCCGCAGCGGCCCGCAGGTTAAAGCGGGCCATGACGTTGGTGTAGAGGTTGTCGTTGACCACCGCCGTGTATTCATCCGGGCCGGTGACGCCGTGGATGTGGAACAAGCCGTCCTTGCCGAAGAAGCCCAGCGAAGCCCACATGCGGGCCGTCTCGATCAACAGGTCGGCGCCCACTTCGGCGCGGAAGCTCGCGTCGCCGCTGGCCCACTGGTACCGGTTGGCGGCGAAGGAGATGGCGGCGGCGATGTGGAACTGCGCCGTGCCAGCGGCGTAGTACGCGCTGGCCTCGAGCCCGTTGATGGTGCGCCACGGGAACAGTGCACCGTCCACGCTGAGTTCCTTGGCCCGAATCCGGGCGTCGGGAAGCATCGCGTGGCGGGATTCCAGCACTTGGCGCGCGGCAGCCGGGTTAGTGTAGGTCAAGTACGGCAGGAGGTACACCTCCTGGTCCCAGAAGTAGTGGCCCTCATAGCCGGAGCCGCTGACGCCCTTGGCCGGGATGCCCGCGACGCCGGCCCGCGCGGTGGCCTGGGCGAGCTGGAACAGGCTCCAGCGCACGGCCTGCTGCTGTTCGGGCTGGCCGCCAATGGTGATATCCGCCGTAGACCAGTAATCCCGGTAGTGCGCCGCGCCTTCGGCGAGGAGCGCGTCAAACGGCACGAGGCCCAATTCGGCGTCGGACGCGAGGATCTCGCCCGGGTCTGATTCGCTTGCATCGGCGCTGTTCACGACGTAGCTGACGCTCTTCTCCAAGCGGAACGTCTCGCCTTCATTCACGGCCATGACGTAGCGGACCGTTGACTCGTCCTCCCCCACCACGGTTTCGAAGGGCTGGCCTTCGGCGGATATCCAATGGTCCACGGCCATGCCGATGCGCTGCCGGGATTCAGCGGTTTCCCAAGCCATGCGCAGCGATCCGTCGGAGCCCTGGAGGTGGAGCGGAAGCAACACCCGGCCAGCGTGGCGGCCGGAGCGGCGGGGGTCGTGGGCCGAGTGGTCCTCCACAGGCTGGTCCT
Organism: Arthrobacter sp. 2RAF22; assembly: GCF_052115325.1. Classification (NCBI taxonomy): domain Bacteria; kingdom Bacillati; phylum Actinomycetota; class Actinomycetes; order Micrococcales; family Micrococcaceae; genus Arthrobacter; species Arthrobacter sp. 2RAF22. The sequence continues at coordinate 51,445 of NZ_JBFRGL010000012.1, forward strand.
GCCGATTGATCACCAAAGACGTGATGTCAGCGGACACCTGGCGGTCTGCGGTGAGGCTCAGCTCGATGCCGAGGGAACCCCTTGAATCGATCCCGACGGCGCGGCGCTCCAGGGTGGTGACAATGGCGCCTGAACGGCACTCCCAGGTAACGGCGCATTCGTACACACCCGTGGCGAAGTCGATGCTGCGGCGGTAATTCTGCACCGCGGACTCTGTGAGGCTCAGCTGCTCGCCGTCGATGACAACGTTGAAGTTGTTGGCATCCGGCACATAGACGATCCTTTGTCCCGTGCGGGCGAAGCCATACGCGTTCTCGGCGTGCTTGATGTCCCACGTTTCGTGGAAACCGTTGATGAACGTGCCGGGGAGTTCGGCGTCCGCCCCGGCCCAATGGGCACCGCGGATGCCCAGGTGGCCGTTGCCGAGGCTGAAGAGGGTTTCGAGCGTACCGGCGTCGCCGGGAACGTGGATGCTCTCCACGAGCTTCCACGGTTCGCAGGGGAAGCGCAGCCGGTCGGAGCTGATGAGTGCCATGGACTGTTGGGTTCCTTCTGTTTCTGGTGAAACGGCTTGGTTAGAGGAGGTCATCGAGGTCGTCGACCACGAACGTTGCGCCGGCGTCGAGCAGGGTCTGGTGGCCGGCTCCCCGGTCCACCCCGATCACGGCGCGGAAGTTCCCGGCACTGCCGGCCTGCACGCCGGACACTGCGTCCTCGACGACGACGCAGCCCTCGGCTGGAACGTCCAGCAGTTCGGCGGCGTAACGGAACGTGGCCGGATCCGGCTTGCCGGGGAGCCCGACGGCGGCCGCCACCTGGCCGTCGACGACTACCGGGAAGTAGCCATCCAGTCCGGCCGCCTTCAGGACGGCGGGCGCGTTGCGGGAAGAGGACACGACGGCGAGCTTGAGTCCCAGCTCCAATGCGGCGTGGATGAAGCGGACGGAGCCCGCGTAGGGCTCGACGCCACGCGAATCCACGATCTCGTTGAAGATCCGGTTCTTGCGGTTGCCCAGGCCCTGCACGCTGGTGTTGGCGGGATCGTCGTCGGTGGGTCCTTCCGGCAACGTGATTCCACGGGAGGTGAGGAAATCACGCACGCCATCGAAGCGCGGCTTGCCGTCGATGTGGTCGAAGTAGTCGCTCTCCTGGTAGCCGTCCGGATGGCCCGTTTCGGCCAGGTAGCCGTCGAAGAGCTCCTGCCAAGCCTGCTCATGCACCACGGCGGTTGGCGTCAGCACGCCGTCGAGGTCGAAAAGGAGCGCGGTGGCGCCCGTCCAGGCGGTCTTCTGGGTGGCTCGGGTATCAGTCATGGTGGGGAGTGGTCCGTTCAGCGCTGGCGGCGCGTGGTTTTGCGTTCAATGAGTTTCGTGTCAAGGAAATGGTGGGAGGGTTCGTTGGGGGCGTCGGCGTTCTGGAGCCGGTCCACCAGGAGGTTGGCGGCGAAGGCACCCTGGTCGGCCACTGGCTGCGCCACCGTGCTCAGGCCGAGGAACCAGCTCATGGGGTGGTCGTCGATTCCAATCACGGAGACATTCTTTGGTGCGGACAGCCCGTGCTCTCGCAAGGCCATCAGTGCCCCGAACGCCGCCTCGTCACAGTGTGCGAAGACCGCGGTGGGAAGGCTCCTGTGGGCAATGAGTTCGTTCATGGCTATACGGCCGCCGTCGATCGTGGAATCCGAATTGATGACCAAATCCGGATGAACAGTCAGGTGATGGTCCTTCAATGCACGGCTGAATCCCTTGAGCCTGTCGCTGGCCGTCAACACCGAGTTCTCCTGGGTTTCGCGGCCGGAAAGCACCGCCAGATCCCAATGGCCCAGCCCCAGCAGGTGGGAGGTGGCCTGCCAAGCTGCGAGTTCGTCGTCGATCCCTACGTTGTCCCACGGTACGGAAGTCATCCCCACGCTCGCAACTGCAAGGCCGGACGCGGCCAGGAGGGCAACCTCGGATTCGCTCAAATCGACGTTGAGGAGCAGCACGCCATCCACGCGTTGGGACAGTCCAAGGAGGTCGCCAAAGATCTTCCGCTTGACGCTCGACTTGCCGCGCAGGCTGATCAGGACGGTGTCGAAACCGCTGTCTCCGAACACTTCCTCGGCCGCCTCAACGGCCTGGGCGAAGAACCACGCGGTGGCGGTAGGAGTGATGATGGCGATGGAACCGGTATTTCCGCCGGCCAGCCGGGCCGCCGCGGAGGATGCCTTGTAGCCGAGCTTGGCTGCGGCGTCGGCCACTTTGGCTTGTGCTTTTTCGGACACGTTCGGCAGGTTCCGCAGGGCGCGTGAAACGGTGCAGATGGACAAGCCCGAGAGGACGGCAACGTCCTGGATTGTCACGCGGTGAGCCTTAACCATTCAACACGGCCTCAACCCTTTCATCTTCTGGATTTGGCGGCACATCCTTGCACCGCCGAAGAAGAGTGTAAGCGCTTACAATTTTGGCAATCAAGAGTTGTTTTCCGGCATCCCCGAATGTGACGCGGACCTCACTTCAACGAAGGACGTAAAACCGCAGAAACGCGCTCACATCCGCCATTTCCCGGGCCTCGATCCGATGGCCCATGCCGGGGTAGGTTCTCGAGGTGAGAGCCATGTTCTTGTTGAGCCATTCCTCGGTGTGCTCAATGGCATCCCTGAAGATCACGGGATCGGCTTTGTCCCTGCCCCAGAAGAACGGCGGCGGCGAATCGAAGGACTCGCTGAGCGCCAGAAGGTCGTTTTCCAGCACGAATCCGGAGAGGCCCACTGTCGCTTTGAAGCCTTCCGGACGGAGACGCAGAAGCGTGCTGGCCATGGCCATGCCTTGGGAATAGCCCAGGAGGCTCACGCTGCTGTGATTCCGCTTGACGGAGTCGATCCAGGCGAAGACCTTGTTAGTGGCGGTGATGACGTCCGCGAAGTCGTTGGCGAGGAAGTAGTCCAGCAGGAACCAGCCGTAGTGGTCCCCTATCGCCATGGGCCCACGGAGCGCAGCGCAAGTGAATTCTTTGGGGAGCTGCGGAAAGAGATTCACCATTCGCTGCTCGTCCGTGCCGTATCCGTGCATCATCACCAGGAGCGGCGTCCCTGCGCGCTCATTTTCCGGTCTGGACCAGACGACAGTTTCCATGGGCCACAGCTTAGTGGGGGCCGGCGGCCCGTTCGACCGCACGGGCCTCGGTTCAAGGCCGCCTCTAGCGGCTGGCTACTGCCTTGTGATGACCTGTCCGGCCTTGATGACCGTACGTGTGCGACTTTCGTCCCAGAGCACCGACGGTTCATCGACAGGGTTTCCGTCCAGGATGACCAGGTCTCCAAAGGCTCCTTCGGCTATGCGGCCCAGGTCATCGCGACGCAACAGGGCTGCGTTGGTCGATGTCGCAGAGCGGAGCGCATCGTAGACACCCAGTGCTTCGCATTGCAGGCGGAGCCCGGCCAATTGCTCGTCCTCCAGCTCCCCCATGAGGTCGGTACCAAATCCAATTCGGACCCCCGCGTCGCGTGCTAACACGACGGCATTCCGGCCGGCATTCAGCACTTCCCGGTTCTTGGCCGCCCCTATCTCCGTGAGACCGATTTCTTCGCCGCGCCGTGCCATCGCGTCGTAGGTCGCCAAAGTCGGAACCAGGTAGACCTCATTGTCAGCCATCAAGCGGGCAGTTTCGGCGTCCAGCAGATTGCCGTGCTCAATACAGCGCACCCCGTTGAGCACCGAATGACGGATGGCCTCGGGCGAGTAAGCGTGGGCCGTCGCATAACTGCCCCGGCGGGAGGCCTCTTCCGTTACAGTGCGGATTTCGGCCGAGCTGTACTGCGGAACCCTGATGGGGTCGACGGGCGAAATGACTCCGCCGGACGTCATGAGCTTGATGGCCGTGGCTCCGGTGCGGAAGCGGTTGCGCACGGCCCGCAGAAGCTCATCCTCGCCGTCCACCACTTCGCACATGTGGCCGCCATGGAAGCACCCGCCGTCGTCCGCGGCCCGGATGTCACCGTGGCCACCTGTCTGGCTCAGGGCCGGTCCGGTAAAGAAGTACCTCGGACCTGCGTACAAGCCTTCGTCGATGGCATTGGCAAGGCCTATGTCTCCCCCGGCCACGTCACGGACGCTCGTGAAGCCCCGGTTCAAGGCTGCCCCAAGTCGCCGGGCCCCTGCGAGCGCAGAGTAGCTCAACGGCCCCGTTTCGTTCTTGGCGGCAGTCAAGCTGAGCGCGTAGGCATGGAAATGCGCATCGATGAGCCCGGGAATCACGGTACGGCCGTCGGCGTCAACGATTTTTCCGGCCTCTTCCACGTCTCGCCCCACTTCGGTGATCCGGCCCTCGCGGACCGTGATGGAGCCTTCGATCAGGTTCCGGGTCTCGCCATCGAAGATGAGGGCGTTCCGGATGGTCAGTGTTCCCGGCGGGGTAGTGGTCACGTGTGGAGATTCCTTTCCTAGTTAGTGGTGGCAATCGCTTGTTCGAACAGCGGGACAGAGCGCTGGGCGATGTCCACGGCCGCATCCACCGATGTCTGCCCGTAGCTACCCTCAGCGGCAAGGAAGTTCATGGATCCGATGGTCTCACCGTTGCTTACCACTGGAACGTTGACGATGGCGCCGCAACCGAGCGACTCAATGGTCGCGGAGTCGAAGAAGAATGCCCGGACTGCTTCCTTGTCCGCCCCAAGGAACGGCTGCTGGCCCTTGAGGACCTGCTCGAGCCACACCGGGTTGGTGTCCCCGCCCAGGGTCTTCCTTCCGCCCACGGGGTAGACCCCCGGGTGGCTTGTGTAAATGCGCGCCATGCTGGTGCCTGCGTCGGCGACGACGGAAGCGGTGAACAGGATGACGCCGGGCGTTTCCTGAGCGGCGGCATAGACATCGTCAAAGTTTTCGAACTGGGAACTCATGGGAGTCCTTTCTGGTTATAGCCGGGATTGGCGGAGCTCGTCTTGTTGTGGATTGAGCGACGAAGTGTGCTGAGGATGAGATGGACGGACAAGAGCTTGGCTGGGGTGTCGAGGGGGACGCCCAGTTCGCGGGCACGGTTTAGCCGGCTCTGCAGGGTGTTCCGGTGCAGGTCAAGGGAGCTTGCTGCGAGGCTGACGGAGCCGTGGTGGTCGAGGAAGGCCCCTGCAGCCGCAATGACGAGGTCTCTGTCCGGGCTGGCCATGAGCAGCGGCAGCGTCAGTTCGGCCACGAGCAGGACCGAGTCCTCATCGACGAACGTCGCGGCCGCCGCAACGTCGAGGTTGGCGAAGCCTGCCACGGTGCCGGGTCCCGTCGAGAGAGCGGATTCAGCGGCCAAACGGGATTCACGGACGATATTCGGCAGTGCCACGGGTTCCTCGCGCCACCGAGAGAGTCCTGCCCCCAGCCCCAGTTCCTCTAAAGACTTCCCGAGACGGACCCGGATCCGCGCTTCGAGCTGGTCCGCCGACTCTTGGTATCTGACGGGAACAAGGGCGAGCCAGCCACCGTGGACTTCGGCCAGGGGGCTGCGGACTGTGACCTTCCGCCAGAGCAACCGCAGCACCGCTGTGAGCTCCGGGCGATGAGCTTCCAACGACGCCCTGCGGATCCACACGGCCACATATTGCTCCTCCCCACGCCAGCCCAGCTGGGAGAGCAAGTGCCGGTGACGTTCCACGAACGTGGTCCAGGAGGAGCCGGGGTCGTGGTTCAAGCCGACAAGGGCCGCCGTGGGTACTGCACGCGCAGTGTCGAGGACATCTCCCAACAGCCACGCAGCGTTTACCGACGGCGTTGCCACCTCGAGGATCGACCGGACGAGCTGCAGGTTGTGGACTCCGGATCTTGGTACCCTCGCGGTGAGCCTGGACGGGATGGAGCTATTCGAACCGCGAACATCCACGGTGATGATTTCGACTGCCTCCCGGGTGGGCGTTCCCGCGGACGCCAGGCTCACGCCGTCGTACTCCAGCAAGATTTCAATACCGTCCAGCTCCCTGGAGATGGTATTCAGGACAGCTCCCAAGGTCGTGTCCTTCGCGACCGCTCGGGCAAACCGCGCCAGCTCAGCGTCCACCACGGAAAGGGCAGCGCCGATTTCAGCGGCGAGTGCGAGGGCAATGCCTGACGTGTCGCCCTCGGCGGCCAGCAAGGTGATACCCAGCCGCTCGGCGAGGCCGATCACTGCGCTGGAGTAGGTACTTCCAGCGACGACGACGGCGCTGGCCTTCCGCTCCCAGGCGTGCCGCAGAGCTGCGGACACCAGCCAGCCGCCGGAGCCCATCTCCGCTGAAAGGACGATGACGGTGTTGGGCCGCACCCGCTGGATGGCATCGAGCTGGGAGACAAGAACGACGCCGTCGATTGCCGCGCTGGACGGAGTGAGATACAGCGGGGTGGTGCCGCGGAGGGAGCCGTGCGCCAGAAGCGCGGCGACATCCAGATGGTTCTCGCTTTTCGACCTACGCATGTTGCCGCCTTGGGTGCTCGATCGGAATACCAAAGGCCTTTGGTTCAGCAAGATCAAGGCCTGCCTCCGAGTACCACTGCGCCGCGGCCTTGATCTTCAGGACGTCAATGACATCGCCCACCCGCACATCGTCGATGTTGACGACCGTGCCGTGCTCGGAGTTGAGCAGCGAGACGATGTCCGGGACGGCAGCTGCGATGGCGCCGTCGACGAGGGCCAGCAAGATTTCGTTCTGGATCTCCAAGCGGATGATCTGCCCGGATCGTTCGTCCACGAGCGTCACGCTGGAAGGCAGCGCCGGAAGGCCTAGGTCCGAAGGGCGCGACAGGCCTTCGACGTGACTCACCCGGGCCCGGGCAATCCGGGTGGCACCCAGAAATTCAGCGAGCTGCTGGAACTTGCGTCCAACCGACGTTTCGCCGTCGAGAATCTCCCCGATTCGGATCATCCGGCTGATGGAGCCGTGGACTCCGTGCTCGCGCATTTGGCCCGCTGAGCACGGATACATGGCTGTAGCGGCCCACCCACCCATCTCCGTGACGAGTGCCCGCACCAGGGTTTCGGCCCGCTGCGGGTTCTCAGCCTCCACCACAGCCCGTTCGCCGGTAACTCCCATGAGGGCGATCGGACTGATGGGGACGTGGCCGATGTTCAGCGTTGTTTGGCTGATCAAGGGAAATACACGGCCCATGGGGTCGGAATCAATCACCGGCAGCGAGGACTGCAGCCCGACCATGAGGGGAACAATTCCGTTGATGTTGGCGGCGGCGAGCGAATAGATCGCCCGCACCTGCCGGCCAAGGTTGGCCTCGATGGCACGGATGCACCCGATGAACTCATCACCTACAGGAGGCATATCCGCGATGAGGAGACCCTGAGTGACCATTCCGATCGCAACCACGAGGTCATCGGGGGCCAGCTCGTCAATCGAGATGAGTTCCAACACGCGGTTTTCCATGGCCCTTTCAATCATCTCCGCGTAAACGTAGATGGCTGTCGGGTCGATGGTGCAGGCCAGGAAGTGGGCGCCGGTCCGCAGGTGCCGGACATCCTCCACCGTCAGCAGGGCGCTCATCGAATGACACCCTCTTCCGCCCCGAAGGGTGCCCGTCCTTGTATTTCGGGGGCATCTTCAATCGTGTCCCCGGAGGCTTCACCAGCGGCTTGGACCCTGATCCGCACGATGCCGGGGTTGCCATACGGCATGGCATAGACGTTCGATTCAATGATCCGCGTGAGCCCGGGGCTCGCCCCCAACTGAACGGCTGCCGACTCGGCATCTTCTTCCGCGCGACGCTGCACCAACTGGAGGTCCGCCCGACCGCTAACAGTCTCCAACCTGTCGATCCAGGCGGTCAGGGGCGCGACGGCGGAGCCCACCTGCGCAGCGTCGTGCTCAGCTGCCAGCGTGGGAACCAGCCCGAACGGGAGCGGGGTGTCCTGCCCGCTTCGGAGGTCCGCAACCACCGAGGGGACCGCAGGGCGGACCGGATGGTCGGCCGTGTACGGTTCGACGACGGCGGCGTTGCTGGCGAGGCTCGCCTCGTACCCTTGGCGGATGACGCTTCGCGTAGCAGGGAGACCCCCGCGGATTTGGCCCACGGTGACCCCAGAGTCCGCACAGATGACGACCTCCCCATCCGGGGCGCCGGCCAAGGTAGCCGCGCCGAGGATCTGCATAGCGGGTTCGGGGCGCAACCCGTGAATCGGAATCACTGCCAGCCGCGCGAGCGGCGCGCGGCCGCCGTCGTTCTTGGCGAACCACATCGTGGCGGAGGGAAAATGCCGCCGTCCCGACGCTTCCAGCATCGCGACCAGGTCCTCTCCTGTTTCCATGAGGGCGCTGTTGAGGATGGCTGTGTAGTCACGGTCGCGGAAAACACTGGAATAGAAGTCGCTGGAGATGCTGATGCGCATTTCGCTGTCACTGGACAGGATGGCATCGGCAATGCGCGTTTCGTGATCCTTCGACGCTGTCGACCCCACGGAGGTGATTGCAATGTTCCGTACGTCTCCGGAGAGGATGTCCGGAAGTTCGGTCAGGAAAGCCTCCAAACCTAGCGGAGCGAGGGGGCGTCCTCGCAGGTCGTGGCCTCCGCCGACGTGGACTGTCCGGGCCACCACGGGTACCACGAGTGCCGGCAGCCCAGTCACGTGGAACGCGTCCGCAGGCGGGCGGGGCGAAATCCGGATCGCGATGACCGAGGCTAGTTTCCGCGCAGCGAGGACGCTTCCGGCGTCGGAGGTAATATCCGTTACTTTCGTAGTTTCCGCACCAAGCTCGTGGCGAAGCTCTTCGAAGGTGGTGTCGACGGCCTCCGCAAGCGTGCTGCATCGCTCCGCAGCCGCGGCGGCCACCACGCTGTGCCCGTCGAGCACCAAGGTCCGGCAGCTTGTTCCCTGCAACCGCAGCCCTATGCGCATTGTTCGGCCTCCTGTTCAGCCTGCCGCAGTTCCCTCACCAGGTCATGACCATGTTCCATGTATATAGCGTCCCCCGATAGGGCCTAGCCCGTGCGCTTGCGGAAGAACAATCCGTCCGCGGCGACTGCAAGCAGAATGAGGACGCCGGTGACAACCTGCTGGTAGGTGGTGTCCCAGTGGAGCAGGTTGAAGCCGTTGCCGATGACGGTCAGGATCATGACTCCCACGAAGGCCCGCCACATAGCACCGTGTCCGCCGAGAATGCTGGTGCCTCCGATGACCACGGCGGCAATGGCCGTGAGTTCGATGCCGATGGCCATGGCTGGCTGGGCTGAGCCTGCGCGCGAAGCAAGAATCATGCCGGCCATCGCGGAGCACAGGCCGCTGATGGCAAAGACGGCGACGTGGATGGAACCGGTGCGGATACCGCTAAGGCGTGCCGCTTCCTTGTTGCCGCCCACGGCGTAAATCCTGCGGCCAAACGTAGTGCGCCAGAGGACGATGCCTAGGACGATCGTCATGGCTACCATGAGCACGGAGCCCGCAGTGAGGCCGAAGAGACTGGGCCAGGTCCACGTCTGGAAGGCGGCAAGTTGCTCGGGCAGCGGCGCGACGATGGCTCCGCCCGTGATCACGATGGCCAGGCCGCGGTAAATGATGCTCACCGCCAGCGTGCCTATGAAGGAATTCACCTTCGTACTGACCACGATCAGGCCGGTGACGGTTCCCAGGGCGGCTCCCACCAACAATGCGCCGACGAATCCCGCGATCACCCCTAAGTGCTGGGTGATCATCACTCCGGCGATGGCGGAGACAGCCAAGTTTGCGGTGGAGGAAAGATCGAAGACACCGCTGACGATGCACAGTGTGGCGGCAGCGGCCAACAGTCCCACGATGGCAGCTTGGTCGAACAGGTTGATGAAATTTCGGCCCGTGAGGAACGTTCCGGTATTGAGGGTCAGTAGCAGCATGATGGCGATCAGTCCGAAGACGATCCCGAAATCCCTGACATTGAGCTTGAATTTCTTCTCGGCCGGCTCGGACACGGCAGCAGTAACTGTGGTCATTTGATTCACCTATTTCAGAAATGCGGAAGCCATGACTTCATCGCGGGAGGCGTTCCGGTCGAATTCAGCAACGATGCGGCCTTGCCTCATGACATGGATACGGTGGGATAGGCCGATGACTTCCTCGAGTTCGGAGCTGACAACGACGACAGCCGTGCCCTTTGCTGCGAGGTCAGCGATCATGCCGTGGATGCGAGCCTTGGCCGCGATGTCGACACCGCGCGTGGGTTCGTCCACCAGCAGCACCGCCGGAGGATTGAGCAGCCACTTGGCGAAGAGCGCCTTCTGCTGGTTTCCTCCGGACAAATCGGCAATTAGCGAGCCGCGGCGGGCGCCGCGCAGGTCGACGGAATGGCTGATTTCGGATACGGCTGCCTTTTCCCGGGCTACCCTGACGAAACCGCCCAGTGATCGGCCCGACAAGGTGGAAAGAGCGATGTTTTCGTCCACCGGCCGGCACATGACTAGGCCCTGTTCTTTCCGCGACTCGGGGACGAGGGCCATTCCGGCTTTGATGGCTTCCCGGATGGAGTTGGCACGGAGGCGTCGGCCGTTGATCTGGACATATCCACTGGTGGTTCGATCAGCACCGAACATGGCGAGCAGGGTCTCGCTGCGGCCACTGCCCACCAGGCCAGCGATACCCAGGATTTCGCCTTGGCGGACCGTGAAGGAGACGTCTTTCACTTTTGAGCTGCTCAGTCCCGCCACTTGGACCACCGTTTTTGCTTCCGGGGGTACCGGCCGAACCTCCGGAATGAGGAAATCGACCTCCCTGCCGACCATCAGGCCGACGAGCGACTCGGGCGTGTGCCCCGAGGCGTCCTCAGTGGTGATGTGCTGTCCGTCGCGGAGAATGGTCACTCGGTCCACTAGACCCAGGACTTCCTCCAGATAGTGCGATACGAGGATGACGGTGGTGCCTAAACGCGCGAGGCTCCTGATCACCTTCAACAGCTTTGCTTTCTCGGCCTCGTTCAGGACCGCCGTCGGCTCGTCCATGCACAGCACCTTGGCGCCACGGGCGAGGGCTTTCAGGATTTCGACCTGCTGCTGCAGACCGATCGGGAGGTCCCCCGCCATCGCCCGGGGGTCAAGCTCAAAGCCGGTCTCGGCCAGGAGGCGCTCCAAGTGATCGGCGTCCCGCCGCGAACGGAGCAGGCTTCCTGTGTTGGCCCATCGGCCCAGGAAGACGTTCTCCAGCACTGAAAGGCCAGGAACGAGTGCCAGCTCTTGGGATATAAGGGATATTCCTTGTGCGATGGCGTCCCTGGGCTCGGCGATCTTCACCTCCCGGTCATCAAGCTTGACGACGCCGAAATCTGCCGCGATGGCGCCGCCGAGGATCTTCAGCAGCGTGCTCTTGCCAGCACCGTTTTCCCCCATGATGCCGTGGATTTCCCCCGGAGCCACCGACAACGTGATATCGCGGAGCACAGTGCTGGCACCGTACCGCTTTCCGATTCCGGAGACGGTGATTTCCGGAGCGGCACTCCGATTGACTCGCTCTGGTGTATCCAACTGTTGTATAGCCATATTGACCTCGGGAGATGGAATGGACGTTTGGCCGGTCCTGCCGGGACCGGGGCGGGGGCTCCTGCCCTGCCGGGATTTCAGCCCCGGCAAGACAGGACCACGAGGGTGATAAGTCGGCTAGTCAGAGTACTTCGAGACGTAGTTCACGGCGTCGAGGGCTTCCTTGGTGCCCTTGGCCTTGTTGGGAGCCAAGCTCGCCTCGTCCACTGCCGTCTCCACCTGCTGTCCCCGGGCCTTGGCAAGGCCGAGTTCCGTGGCCTTGGCGCCGTTCGCCACCACGTCGCTGACGTAGATGGAGAACCATTTACCGGATCGGACGGCCTCGACATTCGAAGTAGATGCGCCGTTGCCAATGAACTTGATGTTGCTATTGCCAGCCGCAGCGGCCGCACCCGTGATCGCCTGGGATGCACCGATGACGACATCGACGTCCGGGTTGGCCTGGGAAACGTTCTGGAACGCCTGCCGGCCGCTGTCTTGGGTGTATCCGCCTTCGACACTGGCCACCAGCTTGATCTTCGGATCAGTGGCCAGCTCAGCTTTCACTGCTTCGGTCCGGGCGTTATCCAGCGGCAGGGACTTGAATCCCTCGAGGTAGGCCACCTTGCAGGTGTCTTTGGAGACTTTGGCGCAGGCATCCTTGCCCATTTGGCCTAGCATCTTGCCGTTGCTGGTGGGAAGGTCAACGATGCTGATCGCACCGGGGACCTGGGGCTGGATAGTGTCGAACTTCGGACCGATAACGGAGAACTCGACCACCACCGTTATGCCAGCTTGGACGGCCTGCTGCAGTGGCGCAATGAGGGCCTGGTTGTCGTTCGCCTGGATAACGATCACCTCGAACTGTTTTGAGGTGACTGCGTCCTGGATCTGCTGGACCTGGGTCTGGGCGTTGAAGTTGGGGTCCACGAACGTAGCGCTGGCGTTGTTGGCCTTGGCCGCCTGCTGGACGCCGAGGAAGGTTCCTTGGGCGAAGCCGTTCGACTTGGCGAAGCCGAAGAATCCGACGTTGAGGGGTTTGCCGGCGTCCGCCGTCGAAGCTGGTCCGGCGGCCGCTTGCGTGGGTGGGGTGCAGGCTGACGTCAGGAGCGCTAGCCCGATGAGCGCCGCGGCTGCGGCTGATTTCTTTATGTTTTTCATTGGGTGTCCTTCTGTGGGCGGGGCTTAGTATCCGTAGTGGGTCTTGGCGAAGTCCTCGGTGATGAAGCCGTTGACGATGTCGTAGGTGATCTCGTCCCGGGAGCGCTGGGAGACGTCCCCGAAGCCGCCGCCGCCGCCGACTGCGAGCCGGACGATGTCGCCGGCCTTGACCTTGCGGGCGTTGGCTTTCAGAGTGCGGACCTCATCGCTGCGACCTGGGTTGAACACAACCTCGGGCCCTTGGGCGTCTGAGCCGCCGAACAGTCCCCAGGCCGGGGTCTTGGACCTTTCGAACCAGAGCCCCACGACGCAGTCGGCCAGGAACTCGTATTCACGGATGACTCCGTTTCCGCCGCGCCACTGGCCGGGGCCGCCGGAGTTGGGTCGGATGGAGTATTCGTTGATGCGGAATGGGTAGCGGGTCTCCATCATTTCGATGGGCAGGTCCTTGAGGGAGCCGTTGACGTTGTTGATCATCGCGGACTCGCCGTCGGTGCCTTGCCAGGCTCCCCAACCGCCCAGTGTGGCCTCCATGGTCACGAAGTTCCGGCCGAAGCGAGGATCGAAACCGGCTGCAGTGATGATCATCGAGTCGCCGTGGCTGGCGCTGGCAACCCGCTCGGGCATGGCCGGTGCCATGGCCTTGGAAACCAGGTCGATCAGTAGTCCGAGGTGGGAGAAGTACCACTGGCACGGGGCTGGCGCCACCGCGCCGAGAACTGAACCCGAACGCACCTGGGTGGTCAACGGCCGGAAAGACCCGCCGTTCGAGTTGGAGTCCGGGCTGACAAGGAGCTTGTAGCCGACCCGCAGTGCGGAGACTGCCTGGGCGGCGCCACAGTTGACGGGCCCCATGGTCTGGTCAGCCGATCCGGTTACGTCGAAATCAACGGTGTCGCCAGAGACTGTGATCTTTAGCCTGATTGGAATCGGGGTGTCCAGGTTGATGCCGTCGTTGTCCAGGACGCCTTCGGCTTCGTAGACGCCGTCGGGAATGTTGCGGACGGTCTCGCGCTCGATTTCCTCCGTCTGACGGAAGATCTCATCCCGGGCAGCGTCCAGTTGGTCCATCCCGTAACGGCCCACGAGCTCCTTCATCCGGGTGGTGCCCATCCGAAGGGCGGCGATCATCGCGTGCATGTCACCGATGGTCTGGTAGGGGAAGCGGACATTGGTTCGGATCAGATCCACGACGGAGGTTTCAATGCCTGCCTCGATCAGTTTGACCGGGCCCATCCGGAAGCCCTCCTGGAAGATGTCCGTCGCATCCATGGAACCGCCGACGTCCTTGGAGCCCATGTCCATCCAGTGCGCACGGGTGGCTGCGAAGCCGACCACAGCGCCATCGTCGAAGATCGGGGCAAAAATGGTGACGTCGTTCAGGTGGGTTCCGCCAAGATAGGAATCGTTGAGGATCCAGACGTCCCCTTCCTTCCAGACGTCGCGGCCGTACAGTTCTTCCACCGCGATGGAACAGGTTTCCAGGTTGCCCAAGAACAGTGGCAGCCCAGCGGACTGTCCGAGCACGCGGTGCTCGGTGTCCAGGAGCGCCACGACGCAGTCCCCTCCTTCGTAAAGGATGGGTGAGTAGGCGGAGCGGATGAGGGTGGCGTTCATGTCGTCCGCGGCGCTGGTGAGCGCGTTGCGGATGATCTCCACGGTGACTGGATCCAGGGTCTTGACTGCAGTGATTGTCATTGTTGGTACCTCAGTTTCCTTCGACGTCTTGAGTGCGGATGATCAGTGAGCCGAATTCGTCGACGATGACGTCGAAGCCGGGGGGCACCACGGTTGTGGCGGTCTGTTCCACGATGATGGCGGGGCCTTCGAAGGCATGGCCGGCGGCCAAGTCGTCACGGCGGACCACGGTGGTCTGGTGTTCGATGTGCTCAAACACCACCGGGCGGATTTCATGCTTGAACTCAGCGCTCTGTGCGGTGGCGAAACGTGGCGCATCAAGACGGCCCAGGTCGCCGACGGCCTGCGTCCGTAGCGCCACGATTTCGATGGGCGCCCCGAGGTTGGAATGCCCATAGCGCTCGTGGTACATCGCTGAGAAACGCGAGGCCAACGCGGCAACGAAGTCGGTGGATTCCGGTTCGTCAGCGGAGGCGAGCGGAACGTTCAGGGAGAATTCCTGCGATTGGTAGCGGACATCCACTGATGCATTGGTGAGGCGGCTGTCCTCCGGCACGCCCTCGGAGGCCAGGGAGCTCAGGCCCTCAGACTCCATCGACCGCAGCACGCCGGCCATGTGGGCCACGTCGATATCCTCGTCGAGGTAGAAATACGGCTCCGAGAAGTCCTTGCGGATGTTGGTCTGCAGCATGCCCCAGGCCGAGAACGCTCCGGGGAACCGGGGGACGACTGTTTCCGGGATGCCCAGTTCCTTGGCGAGGAAGACTGCGTGCATGGGACCAGCACCCCCGAATGCCACGAGCGCGAAGTCCCGGGGTTCGATCCCGCGGGAGATCGTGATGGTCCGGATCGCCTGGGCCATCTGGGAGTTGGCGACGTCGCAGATCCCTTCGGCCATGGCAATGGGGTCCAGACCGAGCCGGTCGCCAACCGTTTTCAGGGCGGCGATCGCCGCTTCCCGGTCCAAGGACACCTGTCCGCCTGCGAACCAGTCAGGGTCCACGCGCCCCAGCACCAGGTTGGCGTCGGTGACGGTAGGTTCCGTGCCTCCACGTCCGTAGCAGGCAGGTCCGGGAGTGGCTCCCGCGGAACGCGGGCCGACCCTGAGGCCACCGGCTTCGAGCCAGGCGACCGAGCCGCCGCCAGCGCCCACGGTGTGAATATTGACCACGCTCATGAGCATTGGAAGGCCTTCAAGATGTGCCTCCGTGGAGACGTCGGGCTTGCCGTCGACTACCAATGAGACATCGAAGGACGTTCCGCCCATGTCGACGCCGATCAGGTTGCGGTTTCCCGAAACGCCGGCCAGTTCGACGTCGCCCATGGCGCCCCCGACCGGGCCCGAGAGAAGGGTCTGGAGCGGGCGCTTCCGTGCGGACTCAGCGGTGAGCACCCCGCCGGAGGACTGCATGATGTGCAGCGGGGCTTCCACACCGCGGTCCCCGAGCTTCTTTTCGAGGTCCAGGAGGTAGTTGCGGACCACTGGTCCGGTGTAGGCCTCGACGACGGCGGATGAGGTGCGCTCGTATTCGCGCCATTCCTTCGCGGCCTCGTGGGAAAGCGAAACGGTGAAATCTTCGCCTAGTTCTTCGAGCAGGATTTCCCGGGCCCGAAGTTCGTGAGCGGGGTTCTTGTAGCTGAACAGGAATGCGACGGCGACTGCGCCATAACCTTCGGCCACTGCCCGACGGCCTGCCTGACGGACGGCAACTTCGTCCAATGGCCTGATCTCGAGGCCTTGCCCATCCAGGCGCCCTCCCACACCGATGACATCCTTGCGCTCGAGCAGCGGGGAAGGCTTGCGGTACTGGGCGTTGTAGAGCTCAAGGCGCGGGCCGCGGGCAATGTGATAAGTGTCTTCGACTCCGGCGGTGGCCAGCAGCAGCACCGGTACGCCGCGACGCTCAAGGAAGGCATTCAATCCCTGGGTGGTGCCGTGGACCAGGAACTCGATGTCGGACAGGTCGTCGACAATGGACTCGAGGCCGGCGATGACGCCCGCGCTCAGATTCCCCGGCGTAGTGGATGATTTGGTGGCCGTATAGGTTCCGGCGTGCTGATCGTAAGCGACAATGTCGGTAAACGTTCCACCGATGTCCATGGACACCCTGTAGTTCGGCATGTATGTCTCCTCATGGTTCTGAATGGGAACTCGATGTGTGAGACATCACGCTACGGACCCGGCTTTTCCGGACGTGGGCAAACTGCACGATGCTGCATCTACCCCGAGGGCGAACTGCCTAATGACCATCGAAATCCGACTATCGCCGCAGTTCAGAGCCACAATTCTGAGACGTGCTGCGAGCCTAAGAGAAAACACCCTGAATCTCTTGACGTGACGGAGAGCGCAATTCGGCATCTCTCCGCCGGCCGTCGCTCCCGGGCGTAGACTCTGTTGCGCCGGCGCCCGGACGCCGACCACGTGAAAAGGAGATGGACATGGCAGGCAACTTCATTGCGAGTTCAACCATCACGATCCATGCAAGCGCCGATCGGGTGTGGTCGGTACTCACCGATCCCCAGGCCATCAAGGAGTTCATGTTCGGGACTGAGGTGGTCACCGACTGGACGGTTGGCGGACCTATTGTTTGGCGCGGGGTCTGGAAGGGCAAAGACTATGAGGACAAGGGTGTCATCCTTGAGTTCGAGCCAGGGAAGCGGCTGGTAAACACCCATTTCAGTCCGTTGTCCGACCAAGAAGACACTCCCGGGAACTACCACACGCTGACGTGGACTTTGGAGCCGGAAGGCGGGATGACCAAGCTGACCTTGGCGCAGGACAACAACGCCAGCGCGGAAGAAGCGTCGCATTCGAAGGGCATGTGGGACAGCCTCGTGGAGAGCGTCAAAAATATCGCGGAGCGCAGCTAGCGGGGCCCTCTATGCGTCGAAGTGTGAGACGGGCGTTTCGTTCGTCAAGGACTGGAGAAGGGATTCCGCAACGTCCCTCAGTTTCTGGTTCCTGCCGTTCGAGGCCTTACTTAGAATCCTGAAGGCCTCCTCCTGGCTGCACCTGTTCTGGCCCATGATGACGCCGGTTGCCAGATCGATGGCGGTCCGGGAACGCATGGCCTGCTCGAGGTCCTCTGCGCGTTGCTGCCTGGCACCGATTCGGACCGCCAGCCGCAGAGCCTTTTCTGCCTGGCTCGCGAATTGCTCGCAACTGCGGATGGAGGCCTCGTCGAAGGCATCGGAGTGCGGAGCGAAAAGGTTGATCGCCGCCGTCGCGCCCTCTTCCAGGCGCAAGGGGACGCAGAGCACCGCCAAGTGCCCGCGCTCTGCGATCGTGGAACAGTATTCAGGCCACCGGGAGTCCGTCGACGTATCCCGGACGAGCACGGACTTCCCGGTTCTCATCGCCTCGAGGCATGGCCCGTCTCCATAGGCTTGCTGCACTTCGTCAATGAGGCGCGCTTCGTGGCTGCTCCCCGCGACCGTCATCGATCGGCGGCGCCGGCTCAACGTGACCCCGCACAGGACGTCCTGGCCGCGCGCAGCGGACACCGACGAGGCCGTGAACACCGCAAGGTCTTCGAGGAAGCCGCTGACGTCTTCACTGTCGATGACCAAATCCTGGAGTTGTCCCACTACCGAGGCATTCAGGCCCATTTCGTCCATGGCTCAGTCTAGGAGCAGCAGGGCGGCAATGGCAGAAAAAGGCGCACGATGCAGCGTCCACCAACTGGACAAACGTTCCGCCGGTCTTGCGCCCCGGGGGTACAGAGTGCACAATTCTTCTACAGTCCGTGCAGAACTCCGGACAGGGGTCGAGCCTTCGGCCTGTTTTCGCTCAAGCAGCCGGGCGCCATGTCACTCAATGTGAAGGTGCTGCCTGATGAGCAAATGCCTGTTACCGGCGCGGAGCTAGTCGATGTCGACCGTCTCCGAATCCGCCGTCCCCCACGAACCACATCAGCCTGGGGCTACCCCCCTTTGGTGTGCCCGTTGCGGAACGGACAGGCACCTGATCATCGAGTCCATCCAGGCCGGGTCTCCAAGGTCTTCCCAACAGCTTGCCGTGTTCTACACGTGCACTTCCTGCGGGTTTTCCTACAGCCACGCGGCCACCGTCCAGCAGGCGGGGGCCATCCTGAATCGTCGGGGGATTCAGGATGGCCTCCTGGAGTTCGGAAGCCACTATTTCCATTGCAGCGAACCACTCCGTGAGGTGAAAACCGCGCTGCGAAGCTTCAGGGCACCGACGACGGGCGTGCCCCGATCGCGCAGCTCTCCCCCGGAAGCCCGGCTCCACACCAAGGTCTTGAGATGCAGTTGCGGGTTCGAGCTGGAAATACCTGCTTAGCCAACAATGTGCAGCATTACCCGAAGGAAACACCATGAAGCTTGAAAGTACACAGCAGCGCCGGCCCGAAGACGACTCCCCGCAAGATTCCGATGGACTGGACCAAAAGAGGAACAAGAACCGGCACGAACCGGATTCCCCTACCCAGTCCCGCTTGCCCGATCCCCCGGACCCGGACAACCTCCCCATCGACTACCCGGGCCTAGGGGAGATCGAGTGGCCATAGGGCGGCCTCCGGTCCGGCGTTAGCACCCAAACCACACCTCAACAAACCCAAACCAAAGCAAAGATCTTTGTTTATGTTGTTTTCTGTTGACAGACCAACATGAACAAAGATAGAGTCAAGCAATTCCACATCATGTGATGACTGTCACTGGTGTACTTACAGCTTGTACGCAATGGAGGGTATGTGTTCGCCGAGGAGCGCCAACAGCTGATCTCCGAGCTCGTCGCCGAGCGTGGGCGGGTCAGCGTCACGGACCTTGCAGACCGATTCAGCATCACCACAGAGACGGTCCGCCGTGACCTCGCTGCCCTCGAATCCGCCGGCAACCTTCGCCGCGTCCACGGCGGGGCCGTCCCGTCGGACCGCCTCAGCACCCGCGAGGAAAGCGTGGTTGAGCGGGCCATCCAGCGCCAGCCGGAAAAGGTCCGCATCGCCGAGGCCGCCCTTGCCCTCATCCCCGAGAACGGAGCCGGCAGCATCCTGATCGATGCCGGCTCCACCACGGAAGCACTCGCCCGTTTACTCGACCAGCGGACCGCCCAGCGCACGGCGTCCCTGAACGGGAACGCCCCGCGTGAAGAACTGGTGGTTATCACCCACGCCATCCCCATTGCCGGACGGCTTTCCGGCAACCCGCACATCGCACTCCAGATCCTGGGCGGCCGCGTCCGCGGTCTCACCCAGGCCGCCGTCGGCCAGTCCACGGTCGAGGCCGCTTCCCGGCTCCGCCCGGACATCGCTTTCGTCGGCGCCAACGGTATCCACGCCACGTTCGGGCTCAGCACCCCTGACCCCGAAGAAGCCGCCGTCAAGGCCGCCTTCGTCACGTCCGCACGGCGCGTCGTCGTCCTCGCGGACTCCTCCAAACTGGACGCGGAAACCCTCGTCCAGTTCGCCGCCCTAAAAGATGTGGACACCGTGATTACTGACCACGAACCCTCTGAAGAGCTCTCTGCCGCTTTGGCTGAGGCCGGCGTCGACGTGGTGATCGCATGATCGTCACCCTGACCGCCAACCCGAGCTTGGACCGCACCGTGGAGCTCCCGGCCCCCTTGGCCCGCGGCGAGGTTCAACGCGCCGTCGCCGTCCACCAGCACTCCGGCGGCAAGGGCGTCAATGTCTCCCGGGCGCTTGTCGCCTCGGGCCTGGACACCGTTGCTGTCTTGCCGGGCGGGGATTCCGATCCCGTCCTCGCCGGACTGCTCGACGACGGCGTCCCCTACGCGGCGCTTCCCATCAGCGCGCCGCTGCGGAGCAATGTGACGCTCACCGAACCGGACGGCGTCACCACCAAGATCAACGAACCCGGCCCGGAGTTGAGCCTGGACGAGCAGGAAGCCCTGATCGGGCTGCTGCTGGACCGCTCCCGTGGCGCCAGCTGGGTGGTACTCGCCGGATCGCTCCCACCAGGAGTTCCGGCGGATTTCTACGCCACGGTCGCCCGCAGGCTCCGTTCAACGCACGACGGCGACGCCCCGCTTATCGCAATCGATTCCTCCGGCGCCCCGCTGGCAGCCGCCATCAGCGGCGATTCCAACGGCATCAGCGGCAAGCCCGATCTCCTGAAGCCCAACGCGGAAGAACTGGCCGAACTGGCCGCCGCAGCAGGCCTCACAGACGTCCACACGGCTGACGAACTGGAAGCGGACCCGGGCCTTGCCGCCAGGGCCGCTGCCGCCGTCGTCGCCAGCGGTGTGGGTGCAGTACTCGCAACACTCGGTTCCAAGGGCGCCGTCCTGGTAACCGCCGACGGCGCGTGGTTCGCCACGCATCCGCCGATCCAAGCCGTCAGCACAGTTGGTGCCGGCGATTCATCCCTTGCTGGCTATCTGCTGGCCGCCACCAACGGCGGAACCTCGCAGGACTGCCTCCGTCAGGCTGTGGCACATGGTGCCGCCGCTGCTTCGCTGCCGGGCTCCACTGTCCCGGCGGTCCACCAAACAACTCCCGACGCCGTTACCATCACGGCCCTTCAGAAGGACTAACAGTGACCCAGCTCATCACCCCCCAACTGGTCGCCCTCGACCAGAACCTCGGCGATTCCCCCGCCGATGTCATCCGCTTCCTGGCAGGCAAAGTTGCCGCAGCCGGGCGCGCCTCCGAGGTTGAAGGGCTCTTCGCGGACGCCTTCGCCCGCGAGCAAAAGACTGCCACGGGCGTACCCGGCGGCATCGCCATCCCGCACTGCCGCTCAATCGCAGTAACCGAGCCGGCCCTTGCGATGGCCCGCCTCTCGAACAAGGTGGACTTCGGTGCCAAGGATGGCCCCGCGGACATCATCTTCTTCATCGCTGCTCCGGAAGGAGCGGACCAGGAGCACCTGAAGTTGCTCTCCAAGCTGGCCCGTTCCCTCATCAAGAAGGACTTCACTGCGGCCCTGCGTGCGGCTGCCACCGAGCAGGACATCGTCGATCTGGTTGACGGCGCACTGGCAGACAAGCCGGCTGCCCATGCGGCAGGGTCGGCGGCACCGGCCACCGAGGCCGCCCCGGCTTCGGCGAGTGCCGCTTCTGCCGCGGCCCCGAAGCGCATCGTCGCCGTCACGGCCTGCCCCACTGGCATCGCCCACACCTACATGGCAGCCGATTCCCTCGTGGCCGCTGCCAAGGAAGCGGGCGTCGACCTGCAGGTTGAAACCCAAGGCTCGGGCGGATTCACCGCGTTGGACCCGGCTGTGATTGCCGCCGCCGACGCCGTGATCTTCGCGGTCGACGTCGATGTCCGCGGCAAGGAACGCTTCGCGGGCAAGCCCGTCATCAACGCTCCCGTGAAGCGCGGCATTGACGAGCCGGCCAAGATGGTGCAAGAAGCCCTCGCCGCCGCATCCGACCCACATGCACACCGCGTCCCGCATTTCGGTGCCGAAGAGAGCGCCGAACAGGCATCCGCAGCTGCAAGCGAGCACCTCGGCACCAAGGTCAAGAAAGTCCTGCTGACCGGCGTCAGCTACATGATCCCGTTTGTCGCCGGTGGCGGCCTGCTGATAGCCCTCGGCTTCCTGTTGGGCAGCTACGAAATCGCCGGAGTTGCGGACAAGATCCTTGCCGCGAACACCCTCGTCAACCTGCCCACCGATTACCCGGTCCATGCATGGGGTCCGTTCGGCGCCTACCTCGGAGCCGTGCTGTTCAAGATCGGCGCGTTGTCCCTCGGCTTCCTCGTCCCTGCCCTGGCTGGCTACATCGCCTACGGCATCGCGGACCGGCCTGGTATCGCCCCGGGCTTCGTCTCCGGTGCTGTCGCCGGCTACATGGGCGCCGGCTTCCTCGGTGGCCTGGTAGGTGGCCTGCTCGCTGGCCTCACGGCACACTGGATCGGCACGTTCTCCGTTCCACGCTGGTTGCGCGGCCTCATGCCCGTGGTCATCATCCCGCTCGTCGCATCGATCGTCGCTTCGGGCGCCATGTTCCTCTTCCTCGGCGGCCCGATCGCGGCCATCTCCAAGGGCCTCAGCACCTGGCTTTCCGGGATGACCGGTACTTCGGCGATCGTGCTTGGCATCATCCTTGGCCTCATGATGTGCTTCGACCTGGGCGGTCCGGTCAACAAGGTTGCGTACTCCTTCGCCGTAGCCGGCCTCGGCGCCGGCAGCCTCGCCAACCCGGCCCCGCTCCAGATCATGGCTGCCGTCATGGCCGCCGGGATGGTGCCGCCGCTCGCCATGGCATTGGCAACCGTGCTCAACAAGAAGGGCTTCAGCCTCGCCGAGCGCGAGAATGGCAAGGCCGCCTGGCTGCTGGGTGCTTCCTTCATCTCTGAAGGCGCCATCCCGTTCGCCGCTGCCGACCCGCTCCGCGTGATCCCCGCAAGCATGGTGGGTGGCGCCGTGACCGGTGCGCTGAGCATGGCCTTCGGAGTTACCTCCCAGGCACCCCACGGTGGCATCTTCGTCTTCTTCGCTATCGGCAACGTGTTCATGTTCATCGCATCGATCGCAGTCGGCGTAGTCGTCACCGCCCTGGTCCTGCTCGCGCTCAAGCGTTGGGCGGTCCGGAAGCCGGTCGAGGCAGAGCAGGCTCCTGTTCCCGTCGCGGCCTGAACAACCCGCCAATAAGCAAGTAGAGGACTATTCCATGCAGACCTTTTCAGGTGTAGGCGTTGCCCCGGGGCGTGTTCTGGGGCCGGTCCGGCAGATGCCGAAGCCGGTGCAAGAGCCCCGTGAGAACGTCAATATTCCTGCGGACGTTACCGTCGAATCGCAGGGCCAGCGCATCAAGGATGCCGCCAAGGCCGTGCAGGCGGAACTCCGTGCCCGGGCCGCGACGGCGTCCAGCGAAGGCAAAGAGGTCCTGGAAGCAACAGCCCTGATGGCCGCCGATCCCATGCTGGTGAAATCGGCCATCAGGCTCCTCTCCCCCGAGGCTCCGGGCGGCGCACGCACCGCCGAACGGGCCATCTGGGAGGCCGCTGCAACGGTTGCAGACTCGTTGAAGGCCCTTGGCGGCTACATGGCAGAACGCGTGGCCGACGTCCTGGACGTCCGCGCCCGCATCGTCTCTGAACTGCGCGGTTTGCCCGCGCCGGGCATCCCGGCGTCCGACGTTCCGTTCATCCTGGCCGCCGAGGACCTCGCCCCGGCAGACACCGCCACCCTGGACCCCGCCAAGGTGATCGCCCTGATCACCTCCAGCGGCGGCCCCCAGTCCCACACCGCCATCCTGGCCCGCGCCCTCGGCCTGCCCGCGATCGTCGCCGCCCCGGGTGTCGACGAGATCGGGGACGGCACGGAGGTCTACCTCGACGGCGCTGCCGGCACCATCACGGTTGACCCTGGTGAGGAACTCCGCCTTGCGGCCAAGGCTTGGGCCACCCAGGCATCCACCGTTGCCGCGTTCAGCGGGAGCAACGTCATGGCCGACGGGTTCCGGGTTCCGCTGCTCGCCAACGTCGGTACGGGTGCCGACGCCGTCAAGGCCGCCGACGCCGGTGCCGAGGGCGTCGGTCTGCTGCGCACCGAATTCTGTTTCCTGGATCGCGACGACGAACCCACCGTCGAGGAGCAGATCGCCGCCTACGGCGCCGTCTTCGCTGCTTTCCCGGGCAAGAAAGTGGTGGTCCGAACCCTCGACGCAGGGGCAGACAAGCCCCTGCCGTTCCTTACCAACGCGGACGAGCCCAACCCTGCGCTGGGTGTCCGCGGGTACCGCACCGACCTCACGTCCCCCGGCGTCCTCGAACGCCAACTGGCGGCAATCGCGGCAGCAGAGGCCGCCCACCGGGCCGAAGTGTGGGTCATGGCTCCCATGATCTCCACGGCCGAGGAAGCAGCGCATTTCGCTGCACTCTGCTCCGCCGCCGGTTTGAAGACCCCGGGCGTCATGGTCGAAGTCCCGTCGGCTGCCTTGACCGCAGCCTCCGTGCTGCGCGAAGTCAGCTTCGCCTCGCTCGGAACCAACGACCTTACCCAGTACGCCATGGCCGCGGACCGCCAGCTCGGCCCTCTCGCCACTCTCAACGACCCCTGGCAGCCGGCCGTGCTTCAGCTCGTGAAGTTGACCGCCGACGGCGCCGCTGCCGCCAGCTCGGGCGGCAACCTCCGGCCCGTGGGAGTGTGCGGCGAGGCAGCCGCGGACCCCGCCCTCGCCGTCGTACTCGTTGGACTGGGCGTCGCGACGCTTTCCATGAGCGCCCGCGCCCTGGCTGCCGTTTCCGCTGTCCTGGCCACCGTCACCGTGGCGCAGGCCCAACAGCTCGCGACGACGGCGCTGTCCGCCCCGAGTGCATCCGCCGCGCGCCAAGCCGTTCGCGCCCAGCTGCCTATCCTGGACGAGTTGGGTCTCTAGACTTTCCCCAAGCCCACAATCGAAGGAGCAACAATGTCCGAACGTACCGCCACCATCGCCAGCCGCGTCGGCCTGCACGCACGCCCGGCAGCCATCTTCGCCGAAGCCGCCGGCGAGCTGGACATCGAGGTCACCATCGCCCGCGAAGGCGAGCCCGCCGACGACGCCATGGATGCCGCGAGCATCCTCTCCCTGATGAGCCTCGGAGCTTCATTCGGCGACGTCGTTGTCCTGCGTGCCGAAGGTGCCGGGGCCGACGAAGCCCTGGACCGCCTCGTGAAGATCCTCGAAACGGACCACGACGCCGAGTAACCCCCCTGAGCATGCTCTCCCTTGGCACTCGGGGATGGACATATTCCTCATCTGTCCATCCCTCGTAGCCAACGGGGAGCATGCTCTTTTGTTTTTCAGGGCAAATTATTCAAGGCAGTGACCCCAAGTAGGCCGCGATATCCGACTCGCTGGCCTTGAGCTGTTCGAGATCACCCGCCAGGAAACCCTCCACGATCCGAGGATCGACGTAGGCTGCCCTCGCCACCGTTGGCGTGTTGCCGAGAAGTTCGGCGGTTTGCTTGATTGCTTCGAGGACTCGTTTGCGGGCAGGCACTTTTGAAGCCGGGCCTGCGAGCGCCATTCCGGCCGCTGCAGTGCCTTTCCACGTGCGGAAGTCCTTGGCCGTGTAGTCGCCGCCGGTGATGTGGCGAAGGTACTCGTTGACCATCGCGGCATTCAGGGAGACGCTTCCCTCACCATTCTGGAAGACCAGTAGGGGCTCTTTGCCTGGCCTGCCTGCCAAGGGTCCGAGGAATCGGGCGAGCACCGGGTCCTCGATGGTGGAATCCCAGGTTTGGCCGCTTTTCCCCGGGAAATGCAGGGAGACCGTTTCCCCGTTGAGCTTCACGTGCTTGCACCTCAGCGTGGTGAGCCCGTATGAGCCGTTGCGGCGCGTGTAGCCATCGGAACCAACGCGCAAGGCACCGAGATCCATGAGCCGTACGGCCGCGGCCAAGGTTTTAGTCTTCTCGGAAGGTGACTCCCGCAGATGCCTGGAGACCAGGCGGCGCGCCTGCGGCAGGAGGGACCCAAGCCGCGCGGCCCGGGCGAACTTTTCAGTATCCTGGCGGGCACGCCACTCCGGATGGTAGATGTATTGGCTACGTCCGGCGTCGTCCACTCCCATTGCCTGGATATGTCCGTTCTCGAACGGACATATCCAGACATCGGCCCATGCAGGAGGTATCGCCATCGCGTCGAGGCGTTTGCGCTCCCCGCCCGAAATAAGCGATCCGTCCGGGTAGTAGTAGCTGAATCCGCGGCCGGACCTTCGCCGGGAAATGCCCGGAGTGCCCGGTTTACTGCGGCGGAGCCGTGGCATGCACTGACGCCGTTCGCCGGGTTCCTAGGCTTCCTGTGGATCTGCCACGGACGCACTGGCCGACATGATCTCGGCACTGATCATCCAAGCGAGCTGCTCCAAACGGGCAATGAACGCGTGGAGCAGGTCCGCCGTCGTGGGGTCTTCTTCGTCTACTTCGTCGTGGACATCACGCATGGTCTGGACCGTCCGCTCCAGGCGATCGGTGATCAGCTTCACGGCGTCCTTGGTTTTGGTCAATCCAGCGGGGAATTGCTCCAGCCTTGTTGAGGCGGCGATGGTGGTGCTCCGGCCATCGGGAAGGGCATGGAGCGCCCGCATCCTTTCGGCGGTTTCGTCGGCGAACTCCCGGGCGGCTGCGACGAGTTCGTCGAGCTGCAGGTGCAAGTCCCGGAAATTAGGGCCAACAATGTTCCAATGGGCCTGTTTTCCTTGGAGCTGGAGTTCAATGAGATCCGTCAGGACCAACTGGAGGTTATCTGCCAGGGTTTGCGATGCTTTCACGTTTTCTCCTCCTAAACGACCGTCCGATGCGAGCGCAGGAAACCTGCGCTCGACCTTCCGTTTAGCCTACGACGATATCCAAAAATCTTTGTAAGCGTACTTAGTACTTGATTTGATAAGGGTGCTTAGTAGTACCATGGAGGAAGTCGATGCCGGTTCTTACCGGACGAAAACCCTGAAAATCCGGGGCGGTATCACTACAGCAAGACCTTGCACGGGGCCTTCGGGCCTGGCGGGGAACAACGGTTCGCAAGCGAACTGACAACCGAATACATCGCAAGGGACCCGGGCGCTTGCCAGCGGTCCCGCTGAAGTAAGGAATGTGTCATTGTGAACACTCTTCTGATCATTGCAGGCGTTGTGGCAATCGTTCTTCTGCTCGTCGGCGGCTTCTCGCAGGCCGTGAGCTGGCTCCTTTGGGTCGGCGTGGTCCTCCTGATTGTCGCGGCCATCGGCTGGCTCCTTAGCTTCATGTCCGGCCGCAGGTCACACGGAGTTTGACCGGCAACTGCAGTGAGGACGCCTGGCCCTGTCGGCCAGGCCCCACACCGTTTGGCGAATCGAAGAAAGTCCCTTTACCAGCAAAGGAGTACGTCCATGGGTGCAGATGACAAGATCCAGAACGCCGGAGAAAAGCTTGCAGGCAAATCCAAGGAAGCGGCTGGAAAGCTGACGGGTAACGAGAGACTCGAAGCCGAAGGCAAGATGGATCAGAGCAAGAGCGACCTGAAATCGGCCGGTGAAAAGGTCAAGGACGCTTTCAAGAAGGATTAAATCCGCTCGAAGTGCGGCTTCCGCCTCGCGCGGGAGCCGCACTTCCTGGTTCAAGGAGTTAAGTCGATGCCGACTATCTCTGACCCGCTTGTTCCCAACGGCGCGCCCCTCCCCAAAGGGGAACGAATCTGGTGCGGCCATTGCGGCACCGCCGAGTACGTGATTCTCGATTCCATCGAGCCCCTGAAGCCACCGTCGGCAGAGTTCGTGGATGTCGCCTACACCTGCGTGGAATGCGATATGTTCTACGCGCATGCCGCAACATTCCAGG
Source organism: Arthrobacter sp. 2RAF22 (assembly GCF_052115325.1). Classification (NCBI taxonomy): domain Bacteria; kingdom Bacillati; phylum Actinomycetota; class Actinomycetes; order Micrococcales; family Micrococcaceae; genus Arthrobacter; species Arthrobacter sp. 2RAF22. The sequence continues at coordinate 78,894 of NZ_JBFRGL010000012.1, forward strand.
ACGTCGCAGCCATCCTGAACCAGCGAGGCACGGTGTCAGGTGTGCTGCAATTCGGCGGCGAATACATCCACTGCGGCGAACCCATGAAGATCTCAGGAACCGGATTCCACAGCGTGTATGCACCGGTGTCCACCGAAGACCCCGCCGTCGACCTTCTCGACGTGTACCTGGCCACAAAGGTGTTGCAGTGCCGCTGCGGGTTCCGGATGGAGCTTCCGTCCTAGCCCGGATCTTGACCAAAGGAGGATCGCATGCCAAACAAGAAGAATCCCAGCCTCAAGGATCCGGAACTCTACGAAAGCCTCCGTGAGGATGGCGCCTCGAAGGAAAAGGCCGCGAGGATCTCGAATGCCGCTGCCAAGGAGGGCCGCAAGGAAATCGGCCGACGCGGCGGCACCTCGGGCGACTATGAAGACTGGACTGTGCCCCAATTGAAGTCCCGGGCGAAGGAACTGGGGCTCACAGGGTACTCAAGCAAGAAGAAATCCGAGCTGATCTCTGCGTTGCGAAACCACTAGGCCATCCATGGGACATGTGCCTGGCTCCGGCGCAGGCCACGGGGGGCATGCCCAGCTTTCACGAAGCGCACGACGGCGGCGCGTCAGGCTTTCTTGACCCTCGCCCGCGGCTTGCTGGCCGCCTTGGTTTTGGCGCCGTCGTCGGACCCTTCAGCGGAGGACTCGTCGGACGAGCCGGCAGACGCTTTGCCGCGCTTCTTGTCGAGACTCCGTTTGAGGGCTTCCATGAGGTCGATGACCTCGCCACCTTCCCCTTCGCTGGCTGCCACACCGAACGTCTCCTCGGTGTCGATGGAGTCGCCCTTTTCGAGTTTGGCCGCGATGAGTTGGCGCAATTGAACTTGGTAGTTGTCGGTGTATTGCTCGGGCTCGAAGTCGCGCGCCATGGAATCCACCAGGGCCGAGGACATCTCAAGTTCCTTGTCCGAGATCTTGACGTCGGTTTCCAGCGAAGGGAAGTTTGCTTCGCGGACTTCGTCGTCCCAGAGCAGGGATTGCAGCATCAGCACATCGCCCCGTACCCGCAGTGCGCCCAGCCTGGTCTTCTGCCGGAGGGCGTACTGCACAATGGCCACGCGCTCGGTGTCCTGCAAAGTGCGCAGAAGAAGCATGTAGGCCTTGGGCGACTTGGAATCCGGCTCGAGATAATAGGGCCGCTCGTACATGATGGGGTCCAACTGCTCAGCTGGAACGAACTCCACTACCTCGATTTCGCGGCTGTTCTCCGCAGGCAGCGACTTCAAGTCGGCCGCCGACAGCACCACGGTGCGGCCTTCCTCTTCGTAGGCCTTGTCGATATCCTCGTAATCCACAACAGAGGCGCAGATTTCGCACTTCCGCTGGTAACGGATTCGGCCCCCGTCCTTGTTGTGGACCTGGTGGAGACTGACATCGTGGTCCTCGGTGGCACTGTAGAGCTTGACGGGTACGTTGACCAGCCCGAACGCGATAGAACCCTTCCATATGGCCCTCATGCACTAAGTGAACATCACAACACGGCGGAGGTGAAGAGGTGGCAACCAGCCAGAAGGAACGCGTCAACGTTGAAGGCCATGAACTGACGCTCACCAACCTGGGCAAAATCATCTACCCGGAGACTGGCACCACCAAGGCCGAAGTGCTCGAATACTATGCCGCCGTTGCCCCGTTCCTGATCCCGGCTGCCGCCAACCGGCCCGCCACACGGAAGCGCTGGGTCCACGGAGTAGGGACCACGTCGGATCCCGGGCCCATGTTCTTCCAGAAGAACCTGGACGACTCCACGCCGTCATGGGTTCCCCGGGTCACCATCCAGCACAGGGAACACAGCAACGTTTATCCGCTCGTCAACAACCTCGCCACGCTCACCTGGCTGGCCCAGATTGCCGCCTTGGAAATCCACGTGCCGCAATGGCAAGTGGACGCCGACGGGACCATGCTGCCGCCGGACCGCCTTGTCCTGGACCTCGACCCCGGTCCCGGCACCGGCCTTTCCGAATGCGTCGAAGTCGCCAAGTTGGCTCGCAGCATCCTGCAGGACATCGGCCTCGATCCGGTTCCTGTGACGAGCGGCAGCAAAGGGATCCATCTCTACGCCGGACTGGATGGCACCCGCAAATGGGAGCAGGTCTCCGCGTTCGCGCACGAATTGGCGCGCTCGCTTGAGGCCGACCATCCGGACCTCGTGGTCAGCGACATGAAGAAAACCCTGCGCAACGGCAAGGTGCTGGTGGATTGGAGCCAGAACAGCGGGAACAAGACCACCATCGTGCCGTACTCCCTCCGCGGTCGGGCCCACCCCATGGTCGCCGCCCCGAGGACGTGGCGCGAACTCGCATCGCCCAAGCTCGAGCATCTGGACTTCACGGCCGTCATGGCGCGCGTCAAAGGGGGAAAGGACCCCTTCGCCGCGGTGGCGGGCGGGCACGCCACTTCGCACTCGAACGGCGGTTCCAGAACCAAGAACGACGACGGCGGCCTGCCCCACTCGCACCGCGCGGGCACCGGCGCGGCCGGCGTCAGCACCGCCGTCGGGGGTGTGGCCGTGAACCCTCGGCTGGCCAGCTACGTGGACAAGCGCGATCCGCAACGGACCCCCGAACCGTTTCCCGCCGTCGAGCACCAAGCCGGTTCGCGCCCCCTCCAGTCCGACGCGGAACCCAATCCGCCCGGCGGAATTTTCGTCATCCAGGAGCACCATGCCCGCCGTTTCCACCTGGATTTCCGGCTGGAGCACAACGGCGTCCTGGCGTCGTGGGCCTTGCCGCGGGGCGTGCCCGACACTCCGGACAAGAACCACCTCGCGGTGCGCACGGAGGACCACCCGATGGAGTATGCGCAATTCGCGGGCATCATTCCGAAGGGCGAATACGGTGCCGGGACGGTCAGCATCTGGGACAGCGGCGAGTTCGAGTGCGAAAAATGGCGCGACGGCAAGGAAGTCATCGCTACCCTCACCGGAAAGCCCGGCGGCGGATTGCACGGGACCCGCCGCTTCGCGCTCATCCACACCGGGGAGTCGCCGTCGCAATGGCTGATCCACCTGATGAAGGACAAACCGGGCCATCGGACGGTGCTGTTGCCTGACTCCCGGCCCCAACCGATCGGGACCCCCAGCTACGCGCCCATGCTCGCAACCTCCGGGACAACCGCCGATGTCTCCTCCGGCGACTGGCTGTTTGAGCTCAAGTGGGACGGTTTCCGGGCGATCGTTTCAGGCTCGGGCGGCAAGATCAGGTTGACCAGCCGCTCGGGGATCGACATGACACCCACCTACCCCGAACTGGCGGATCCGCGCTATTGGCCTGACCACGACTTCGTGGCAGATGGCGAAATCGTCGCACTCAGCAAGAACGGCCGGCCCAGCTTCGAGCTGCTCCAGAAGCGGATGAACCTCTTCAAGCCCGGCGACGTCGAACGTGCCCGGGCCGCGGTCCCCGTGCAGCTCATGGTGTTCGATCTCCTGTACGACGCCGGGTCCCACGGCGGTGCCGACCTCACCTCCCTGCCGCTCAGCGAGCGCCGGGAAAAGCTGGCGGAGTTCCGCGCCAAGCTGCCGGCCCAGGGCTCCCCTATCCATGTGTCCGAGATCCTGGAACATGACCTTGACGACATCCTGGCCAGCGCCGGCGAGCTTGGCTTGGAGGGCGTCATGGCCAAGCGCGCGGATAGCCGGTACCAGCCGGGGCGGCGCAGCAGGTCCTGGATCAAGCTCAAGTTGGAACGCACGCAGGAAGTGGTGGTGGGTGGCTGGCGGCCCGGCTCCGGGACGAGGCTGGGGACCATTGGCGCGTTGCTGGTGGGGATTCCCGACGGCGACAAGCTGCGCTACGCGGGCAGGGTGGGCACAGGGTTCAAGGACTGGCAACTGCGCGACATCCTGAAGCGCCTGCAAGGTCTCGATCGCCCGGACTCTCCGTTCCATGACATCCCGGCCGAGGACGCCGCCACGGCGCACTGGGTTTCGCCCGAGCTCGTGGGAGAGGTGACGTTCGGCGATTGGACTGGCGCCGAGAGAATGCGCCATCCCGTCTGGCGCGGCTGGCGCCCCGACAAGTCTCCCGACGACGTCGAGCGCGCATAACCCAGGCCCGCACGCTTACGCCTCCCGCACGTAACTCAGCCCAACTAACTGGCAGCAGATGTCGTTATGAGGGCTCAGAACGACATTAAGTGCGAGTCAGTTGGGCTGAGGAGGGTGGGTTCCTAAGAGGAGTGCGGCATCTGCGGACGGCTGGTGCGGTGGACCGCGGTGACTGCCGCCTGCTGGCCTACGCGGCCGTGGCTTGCGCCGCGGTCCTTGGGGTGCTTGGCCTTGCCGCTGACGTCCGGCCAGGCCGGTCCTTGGGTCGAGCCGAGGGCCATGGCCACCGTTGCCGGGGCTGGCATGGGCGCTTTATCCATGGACTCGACCAAGTGGCTGGCCACCTCGGAGTTGATTTGTTGCTCAACGTGCTTCGCAGCCATTGTTCTTCCTTTCTGCATTGAAACGAAGGGATTTTCCATACTAGGTGGGAGCGGTCCGCTTGTCTGCAGGATCTACCAGCGGACTTTCTTCTCGGACTTGGCCAGCTTGCCACTCGCCTGAGTGGGTTTGTGTCCTTTTCCGGTGCTTTGCCAGCCGTTCCCTGCCCCGCCACGGGACTTGCTGGCTAGCATCTCCTTCTGGGCGTCAGTCAGTTTCGATCTGACACCGGCAGCCGGGGCGACGGTTTCCTGCGCTTCTGGTTCCTGCCCGGCGTCGGTTTCGGGTGTGTTCGGTGTCATGCAGTGGACTCCTTAGAGCTCTTGATGTGCCGGAGGAGGTATCGGGACGCGACGTCCGCTGCGAGACCCTGGGTCTAGTGAAAGCAACAGGAACGGCGCGGAGGCGAAGCCTCAACAGGCATGGATTTTTGTCGGTTCAAACTCAGCGGTGACCCGCTGGCCTATTCAAAAATCAGTGTTCCCATGCACCCACCCTAGACACTCCGGGTTGTGTTTGTGAACCCCGGCTTTCGCCGAAGCCGTTTCAGGCGTGGTTCCCGCCTCCACCCTCGGCTAGCATGGCCCGGAGAGCACCCCTCGGTACCCCGAAAGGCTCTCTTATGCCAGCACCGACGTTCCAGCCGTCCCATTCCGCCGTCACGGCACGGCTCCGTTCTGCCGGTTGCGTCTTCGCCGAAGAAGAGGCCCGGCTCCTGATCGCCGCGGCGCACGCTCCCGAGGAGCTTGACCGTCTGGTAGAACAACGCGTCTCGGGTTTACCCCTTGAATACCTCCTGGGCTGGGCAGAGTTCTGCGGCCAACACATCGCCGTGGACCCTGGCGTCTTCGTCCCCCGGCGCCGCACGGAGTACCTCGTCCAGGCGGCGGCCCACCTCGCCCGGCCGGGCGCCGTCGTCGTCGATCTTTGCTGTGGTTCGGGTGCCGTCGGCGCCGCTTTGCTTGCCGCGGCGGGCGGCATCGAGCTTCACGCGGCCGACGTCGACCCCTCTGCGGTCCGCTGCGCCCGCCGTAACCTCGGCCCGGTGGGCGGCCAGGTGCACGAAGGCGATCTCTATTCGGCGCTGCCGGACGCTCTTCGCGGCCGGGTTGACGTCCTGGTGGCCAACGCTCCCTACGTCCCCACGGACTCGATCGGGATGATGCCGCCAGAGGCCCGGCTGCATGAACCGCGGGTGGCGCTCGACGGCGGCTCGGATGGTTTGGATGTGCAGCGCAGGATCGCTGGGGAGGCTCCGTTGTGGCTGGCTCCCGGCGGTCGGCTACTGATCGAAACGAGCGTCCGGCAGGCCGCGACGACGGCGGCCCTGTTCGAGGACGCCGGGCTGTCCGCGCGGGTGGTCCATTCTGGAGAATTCGATGCCACGGTGGTGTTGGGAAAACAACGGGCAATCCACCGGAAATGATCAGCAAACTGTGCGTTCCGGGGCCCTGAATCAAACAATTTGGTAACGCACCTCCGGAACACGCCAAAATCCGCGTGATTCCGGGGCTGCAGGGGGTCCGTGGATGTCAGACATTTGTGCCCGAAAGGGCCCGGAATGGCCCCGAAATTCGGAGCCTAACTCTAAGATTGGGCGAATCTCGCGTAAAATTGAAACCCTGCCCAGAGCGGAGCAGCTGTATGTCGCAAGCAAATGATCTCCCTAGGAGAAACACAAATGCCCACAGACCGAAGCATCACCGACTCTTCAGCAGGCGCTAGGAACGCCGCTGCAACGAGCAAGAACGCACCACGCGGTGCCTCAAAATTGAAACTTCCAACACGCCGTCGACTCAAGGTATCCGACGTCAACGTCGTTGACCAGCCCATGCTGAAAAAAGCACTCGGCGGGACGATCGTCGGCAACACGATGGAATGGTACGACGTCGGCGTGTTTGGCTACCTCATCACCACGATGGGGCCGGTCTTCCTGCCCGAGGCGGACAAGTCCGTGCAGACCTTGTTCCTGCTGGGAACATTCGCCGCAACCTTCGTGGCACGCCCCCTCGGCGGCGTTGTCTTCGGGTGGTTGGGCGACAAGGTGGGCCGCCAGAAGGTGCTCGCCACAACACTCTTGCTGATGGCGGCAAGCACCTTCGCCGTCGGACTCCTGCCCGGTTACGCACAAATCGGTATCTGGGCAGCGGCACTGCTCGTCATCCTGAAGCTTGTCCAGGGTTTCTCCACCGGCGGCGAGTACGCCGGCGCCACCACGTTCGTGAGCGAGTACGCTCCGGACAAGCGCCGCGGTTTCTTCGCGAGCTTCCTGGACATGGGCTCCTACATCGGCTTCGCCCTTGGCGCGGCGCTCGTGTCCATCCTGCAGCTCACCATCGGCCAATCGGCCATGGAGGACTGGGGCTGGCGTCTGCCCTTCCTCATTGCGGGTCCGCTCGGCGTCATCGCCGTGTACTTCCGTAGCAAGATCGAGGAATCACCCCAGTTCCAAGCCACTTTGGATGCCCAGGAAGCCCTCGCCGCGGACGCCGCAGCGGGCGACGCCGCGGTAGCCAAGGGTCCCATCGGCATCGTGAAGGCTTACTGGCGCCAGATCATCCTCGCCATGATCCTAGCCGCAGCCGCCAACACGGTGGGCTACATGCTGACTTCCTACATGCCCACGTACCTGACCGAGTCCAAGGGCTACGACCCTATTCATGGCACGCTGCTGACCATCCCCGTTTTGGTCGTCATGTCAGTCTGCATCCCGTTGACGGGCAAGCTCTCCGACCGGATCGGCCGCCGGCCCGTCCTGTGGATCGGGGCCGTCAGCACGGTCGTGTTCGCTGTTCCGGCCTTCCTGCTGATCGGCATCGGCGACATTTGGTCCACGCTTGCCGGCCTGGCCCTGATCGCCTTCCCGGTCACGTTCTATATAGCCAACCTCGCCTCCGCGCTTCCGGCGCTGTTCCCGACCTCGAGCCGTTACGGGGGAATGGGCATCGCCTACAATTTCTCCGTAGCGATCTTCGGCGGCACCACGCCATTCATTGTCGCCGCCTTGATCCAAGGCACCGGCAACGACATGATGCCCGCGTATTACCTCATGGGAACGTCCGTGGTTGGCGCAATCGCCATCTACTTCCTGCGCGAATCCGCACAGCGGCCACTTCCGGGCTCCATGCCAAGCGTGGACACGCAGGCCGAGGCCCGCGAGCTGGTTGCCACCCAGGACACCAACCCGTTGATCGACCTCGACGAAATGCCGTTCGACGACGGGCCCCTCGTAGCGGCGGATCCGGACCGGGACCCGGTTCCGGCCTAGGCACACTGCCGATCCAGACACAGGGCGGACGGGGCTGCGGGCGGCCCGCGTCTGCACAACAAGGCTGGTTATTTGTGGCGGTCCCGCCACAAATAACCAGCCTTGCCGTCGTTTAAGCCTTGCGGTCGGCTTTCTGCTCCTGCATCCGCTTTGCCTGCGCCTGGATCTTCGGGCCGTAGCCGCCGTTCAGGGCTGTGTCCCTGATGTGGGTTGCCTTGGCCACCCGGTCGCCGTCGGCTGCGTCCTTCAGCGCTTTCAGGTCCGCTTGCAGCGCGGCTGGAAGCTTCGCGGCCAGTTTCGGGCGCTTGTCCAGGATGAACGTGGCGATCTTCGCGGCGCGTTGGCCGTAGTTCGGTTTGCTGCTGTCACCGTTCACGAAGAACCGCAGGGCCGCCGCGAGCGGATGCCGCGCGAGCGCCGTCTTGGCCGCCGCCGCTGTTGCAGTCCCGGCCGTCGCGGTGGGCTGGGAGGTGGCTGCCGCCGTCGTGCTCGGGCTACTTGAGGTAGCAGCGTTGGCGGCGATCACGCCGCCGCCCAGCAGGAGGCCTGCTGCGAGGACGCTGACGACGGCGGTGCGCGCTTTGGTACGCTTGCGCCCCTCAACGGGAGTGCTGGAGCTCGGGATGCTGTTGTTCATGGTCCGTGTCCTTTGTTCCGGCCGGTGGTCGATCCGCCGGCGCTCTTCACCACACTCTGGTCCGGCCGCATGAATTGATTGTTCGGCCAATGTTCGAGGAATGTAAAACCGTCCCCGGCGGCCGACGAGGACGCTCCACAGGCTTGATCCTTGCTGTTGAATGGACGCATGGAAGACAGCCGCGGATTGGTGCTGATTGCCGAGGATGAACGGGCAATTGCCGATATCCAGCGCCTCTATCTGGGCCGCGCGGGTTTCGGTGTACACGTTGAGCGGGACGGGGTGTCCGCGTTGGCACAGATCAAGCGACTCAAACCGGTCGCGGTGATTCTCGACGTCGGCCTGCCCGGTCTGGACGGGATCGAGCTTTGCAGGCAACTGCGGCAGGCAGAGGACTGGACGCCGGTACTGTTCGTCACGGCCCGGGATGAGGAGGTGGACCGCGTCCTTGGCCTGGAATTGGGCGCGGACGACTATCTCACCAAGCCGTTTTCGCCCTCCGAACTAGTGGCGCGGGTCAAGGCGGTCCTGCGCCGGACCGAAGGAACCCCACGTTCCAAACCGCTCGTGCTGGGCAGCGTCGAACTGGATCCGCTCAACCGGACCGCACGCGCGGGAACCGAGGAACTCACCCTGACGGCCACCGAATTCGACCTCCTCGCGTACCTCATGGCGCAGCCTGGCCGGGTCTTTTCCCGGGAGCAGCTCCTGTCCGCCGTGTGGGGGCAGGCCAGTTATGCCGCCGGGCGGACAGTGGATGTGCACATCGCGCAGCTCCGTGCCAAGCTCGGCGAGCACTCCCCCATCGCGACGAGCCGCGGCGTCGGCTATTCGGCCGCGCCTCCCCATTCGTCCGTGCTCCGTCCCGGCGCCGGAGGAGCCACGTGAGGCGCTGGTTCGGCACACTGGCCGGACGCACGACGGCGGTGATCGCCGCCGTCGCGACCGTCGCCGTCGTACTTGCCGGCCTTCTGGCGGCGCAGCTGGTCAACGCCACGGCGGTGGACGAAGCCAAGAAGTACCTCGCGGTCGAGGCCGATTCCCTCAGCAAGCAGTCAAGCCTTGGGAGCCTGCAAGACCTGCGCACAGATTTGCTCACGCACGGCGCGAGGCTCGCGCAAATCAGCACCGACGGCCGCGTGACAGGCGGCGGGGCGAGGCTGGTGGATGCGAAGACCGTCGCGGAGGTATTGACCGGAAAGTCGGTCTCGACGTCGGTGAACGGTCCACAGAACACCGTGGTCCTCGAGGCCCGGCCCTTGGCGGCCGGCGGAGGCGTGGTGCTGGCGCAGCCCGTGTCCGAAATCCGCGCGGCCGCCGCTCCCCTCCTGAGCCGCATGCTGATTGCCCTCGCGGTCTGCCTGGTGTTCGCCATCGTCGCCGGTGGCCTGTTGGCGCAATGGTTGAGCCGGCCGCTGGTGCGTACGGCGCATTCGGCCCATCGGCTCGCAGCCGGAGAACGATCCGTGGCCGTAGCACCCGGCGGCCCGGCCGAAGTGGTGGAGGTGTCGCAGGCGCTGGCGGCCCTCGATGCAGCGCTCCGGACCAGCGAGGGCCGCCAACGCGAGTTCCTGCTCTCCATTTCGCACGAAATCCGGACACCACTTACCGCGCTGCGGGGCTACGCCGAAGCGCTTGCCGATGGCGTTGTCAGCGGAGACGACGTGAGCGGGGTCGGACGGACGCTCGTGGCCGAAACCAACCGCCTGGACCGTTTTGTCCGCGATCTCTTGGAATTGGCACGGCTTGAGTCCGATGATTTCCGCGTGGAACTCCAGCCTGTGGACGCATCCTTGATCCTGCGCGAGAGTTGGCAGGCCTGGCAAGCGGTGTGCGTCCAGAACGGAATTGCCGGTCGGCTCGAACTGCCTTCCGGGCCATTGCCGGTCCGCAGCGATGGCCAGCGCCTGCGCCAAGTGGTGGACGGCTTGCTGGAAAACGCGCTGCGCGTGACCCCTGAAAGCGCTCCCGTTGTGCTCGCCGCTTACCTTTCCGGCAACGGACTCACCGTTGAAGTGCGCGACGGCGGCCCTGGCCTCACGGAGGCGGATGCCTCCGTCGCGTTCGAACGCGGTGCGCTCTTTGCCAGATACAGCGGAGAACGGCCGGTTGGAAGCGGACTCGGTTTGTCCATCGCGGCAAGGATCGTGCAGCGGATGGGCGGTCGCATCAGTGTGCGCGCGGCGCGTGAGGGCGGCGCGGCATTTGTCGTGGAGTTGCCCGGCATTCCCGCGGGCCCCCGTCAAACGTAGACTCTGCGCATGGCTGATGTTCCGGTGGGTTCGCTGCACCACGTAGAAATTTGGGTACCCCACATCAGCCGGGCGCAGGAAGAATGGGGCTGGCTGCTGGCCGAACTGGGCTACGAACAATTCCAGGAGTGGCCCGAGGGCTGCAGTTGGAAACTCGGAGGCACGTACATCGTGATCGAACAGTCCGCGGCCCTCACGGGAAGCACGCACCGCAGGACGGAGCCCGGGCTCAACCACCTCGCCTTCCATGCCGGCACCAGGGAGAACGTGGACCGGCTCCGGGAGCTCGGCGCGGACTCGGGCTGGTACGAGATGTTCGAGAGCAAATATCCCCACGCCGGCGGGCCGGGCCACTACGCCGCCTATCTGGTGAATACCGACGGCTACGAGGTAGAGCTGGTAGCCGGCTGATCAGCCGTCTGCGGCAGTGGGGCTGAATTCGGAATCGTCTTGTTGAACTTTCCCGGAGTTACGGGCATCGGTGCGGAAAATCCAGTATTTGTAGAGGAAGAAATTCCAGGTCATTGTCGAAACCGTGGCCACTACTTTTCCACCCGCATAGGTGAGGGCGAGGCTATCGAAAAGATTGACGATGATGTCCGTTGCGAAGACGTTGAAAACGACTAGGAGGCCGTACCGGAACATGCTGACGTGCTGCCGGTTATTGGACTGGAAAGTATATGAGCGCTGGACGAAATAGTTGAAGACGAGGCTCGCGAGGAAAGCAGCTGGCGTGGCAAACCACAAGTCAACCCCAAAGCCTTCGTGCAACAGAACCAGCAGGCCAAGATCAATGGCGAAGGAGAGCCCTCCCACGATCAAGAATTTCAAGAGGTGGCTACGGTGGACAAAGCCCACCAAGCGCGTCACTTGAGCACGCGGGTCTAGCGCCACTGTTAGCACCCCAAAATCGTCAATGTCATATAAACTGCGGCTTCCGGCGGAGACAGCCTCGCCTCAGCGACCGCAAGGCTCGATCAATCATAACGGCTCCGGTTCCAGCGAAACGCCGCGCATCGAACCGCCAAACCGTGCCGATGGCCTGTTTCGACCGGCTTCAGGCGGTCTCGTCCAGCCGGGTTGTTGGCGATCGGGTGCGATAACGTATCAGGACGATGGTTACCAATTCTCCAGCCCTGCCACGCGCAGCACGCAGGCCGGGCGCACTGCCCACACTGCGGTTCACGTTCATTGCGTTCCCCATCATTGCCGTGCTTTCCATGATTTGGGTGTTCGCCTCACCCCTGATGTCAGTGCCCGACGAGCCGGCCCACACCATCAAAGCCGCGGCAGTCGCCCGTGGTGAGCTCACGGGAAGCTCAACAGGCAAGCAGGGCGAGCAGACTATTGTCACGGTTCCGAGATACATTTCCACCATCAGCGCCCAAGGTTGCTTCGCTTTCAAAATCGCCATGACGCCTGCGTGCGCACCTCCACTCGACCCCGCAGCGCGGGACCTCGTGCAAGCCCAAACGAGCGCCGGCAATTACAACCCGATGTACTACGCGATGGTCGGCCTTCCCTCACGGTTCATGGCGGGCGAGCCCGCGATCTACCTGATGCGCCTGATCAGTGCCCTGATCTGCTCAGTGTTCCTTGCGGCCACCATCGGCGCTGCGGCGTCATTGCGCCGTCGCTTCTGGCCAATGGCGAGCTGCCTGGTTTCCATCACGCCGATGGTGCTTTTTCTCAACGGCTCGATCAATCCCAACGCGCTTGAAGTGGTTACGACTTCTGCCTTGTTTCTCAACCTATGCGTCGTTCTCGAGAATTACCGGAATCTCAAGAACGTTCGGACAAGCATCGTTATTGTCGGGATTTCCGGAGCCGTTTTGGCCAATACCCGCGCTCTTTCGTTGCTCTGGCTGGCGGTGGCGGTAGTTTCAGCCGTGTTGATTTTCGGAATAAAGCCGATGGTCGCCGTCGTGAAGAACCGATTGGGCCTGGCCATGACCGCGCTCATCGGCCTTGGTTGCGCTGCCAGTCTCGCCTGGCTGGTCGCGGCCAATAGCCTGAGCAGCCTGACGGGTACCCCCAGTGATGTGACACCGGACCAGGCCTTCGTCACGATGCTGGACCGCTCATTCGACTATGCGTCCGGCTATATCGGAATCATGGGCTGGCTCGACACCGGCGCACCCGCCGCCGTCTACGCCTTCTGGCACTTTGCCTTTGCGGCCGTCATCATCGGCGGCCTCACCGCACGGCCTCTGCGGGCCCGGCCCGCAGTCTGGATCCTGCTTGTCGCTGTATTGATCCTGCCGCCCATCCTTCAGGCCCAGGTAATACAGCAAATTGGCTACATCTGGCAGGGCAGATACTTGCTGGCCCTGTTTGTCTTGCTTCTGCTCGCCTGCGGAGTGGCCATGCGCATGCGCCCGACACCACGGGGACCATGGGCGCGTTCCCTGTCTCCGTGGCTCTTTGCCGGAGCCGTTGGCGTACACGTTTACCTCTTTGTGTTTGTCCTCCGGCGGTACACGATAGGTCTCCAAACCCATACGAACTGGACGGAAATGTTCGATCCGCTGTGGCAGCCGCCCTTCACTTGGGAAGGGCTGACAACCGCATACCTCCTGGTACTTGTTGCGGGTTCAGTCATCTCACACAGGATCCTCTTTCCGCGCATCCCGCGTTTTCCCCGGAATGTTGAGCGCAGCGAAGCCGAACTCATCACTACCTAGCGCACGGACCCCCCATCCGGGTCAGTCGAGGATGCGACAGGGGAGGTTGACGCCTTTGATCGACCAATCCGTCGGGGCGATCGGAACGATCTGCTCCGGTTCGGCCCCGGGCGTCCGGCATGCCGCTCGGGCCTGCTCGAGATGGTCCGCCCAGATTGGTCCGAACTCGCGCCCCACGGCCACGGGGAAGAAGTAGACGAGCATCAGCACGGCCAAAACGCCGAGCACCGCCGGCCGTGCAGAGCGCCCCAGAACCTCGCCCAGAAGCGGCAAGAGTGCGAGCAGGAACATGGACGGCGCAACAGCGTACCGCCCGAGGTGCAAGGCGTTCCAGCCGGCGTCGTCGAAAGCGGCGTAGTCGAGGAACGGCCGGAAGTTCAGGGCCACGGCTGCGCACGCTATGACGACCGAGCCGCCCAGGAACGCGCCTGCGGCAACCCTCTCGCGCGTTCCACCCCGAACAAGGATGAGCGCGGTCGCTGCAAGGAAGAGGGCCCCCGCCAGCACCACGGGCACCCAACCGAAACGGACTACCACGCGGGATATCTGTCCGGCGGTACCGAACATTACGGCGGACGGGCCGTCGACGAACCACCCGTATACGACCGATAGCCAATTCACCGGCGGTGCGGCCGGGTTTTCGCGCGGGAACGCCAGCGTCGTGAAAACCTGCGCCCCAACGCCAACAAGGAGGGCTAGCCTCGGACCCCAAAGGCGTGCGTCCCGCAGCCTGTAGAGAAAAAGGGGGACGAACACTGCGGCCTGTATTTCCGTAAGGCCCACGAGCAGCGCCGCAACTGTCAGGAGGACACCCTCGGCCCATGTCCGGGGCCGTTTCAAAAGGAGCCACGGCGCCAAGTACAGGAAGTACCAATGCAGGTTTGCGAGGTTTCCGAGAGCTTCCTCCGGGCTGGCAGCGACCAAGACGGGCACCGCTGCGAACCCAAGCCGGACCCAGGTATTACTGGACAGCGCGGACGAGCAGTGGAACACGAGCGCGGCCACGCCGCCCACGATCAGGCACGCCGCCACGGTCACCGCGATCGCCCACGCGTCCACAGGAAGCAGTCTTACGACCAGCCACGCCACCCCGCGGGGCACGACGTGGAGGTAGCCCTGGTAGGGGGCGAAGATGCCCCGGAGGCCTGCGTCCTTGAGCACGTCATTGATGAAGATCCCGCCATCTTCGGCCCACAGGGTTCCGATAGCCGGGCCCGGGAGCCGCGCCAGCGAAATCAGTGTCGAGACCAGGACGATCGACGCGTACACCACAGGGTTCCGCGAGCGGACAGTAGGAGCGAAAAAGGCGCGACGGCGCACGGTCAGGACAGCCAAGCGGGGACCCCCAAAAGAAAATTGCAGACAGGAGGCCGATTCTACATCCTCAGCGCTTAACGCTTAGTTCCTGTTGAGGTTCGGGTTGTTGTACCTTCAACGCCGGCCTCTTCAGCTTCATCGCCGGGCGCTCTACAAAGTAGTAAGTCAAGGTGGACAAGGACAGTGTGATGGCCAGGACGAGGAGCCCGTTGAGCGGCAAGGCGAGAGTGTTTTGGCCGAACGTCCGGTGATGCCCCATTAGCCAAAAAATGACGGGCAGATGCCAGAGATAGATGCTGTAACTCATGACGCCCGTGAAGCGGAATGGCAACCATTCGAGAACACGGGCCGTCCGATTCAGGTCGTCTCCCCGGGATGACGGTAATACGACTGCGAGCAATACCAACGCCGCAGCCACCCCGGAGACCGTGGAAATTACGGGTCGGGCGAATTCAAGGGCCAGGAGCTCGATCAGCGCCGCGACCAGGACTAGTGCTGCCTTGACCCGGGTCTGCACCCGCTCCACGCCGCGTTCGTGGATCACGACCACTGCCACGGCGGCGAGCATTCCGTATCCAAAGAGATCCGCCTGCGCAAGGAAGCTCCGAAGGAAGACTGCACTGCCAGTCTGCCCGAAGCCGAAGTTCGCCGCATCGATCGGGCTCATTCGGCTTGCCGCGTCACTGGCCCAAAGCGTAATGCCCAGGCCGACGATGACCATGGCAAGCGGCGCGCACACCAAGGCGGCAGTCTTCCTCGATCCTTTTCGAATCCTCCACAGGGCAAGAAAGGCCACCAAGGGCAGAACAAAATAGAAGGTGATCTCAGCCGTCAATGACCACGACACCGGCAGGCCGCTCATGACGTACTCCGGAATGAACATGTGAACAAGAAGTACGTTGGCTGCGATCTTGAGGGGATCCGTGAGCCTGCCTATGTTTTCCGGGCCGAACCCGTGAGTGCTGCCGTGAAGGTACACGGAACCGACGAAGAGTCCGGTGACAACGAAGATCACGATGTACGCGGGATAAATCCGCAGCAGCCTGTTGTATGCATAGCGGCGGATGGACGGCAGCTGCCTGCCCTGCACGATCGCGGAAACGAAGGGCCTGTACAACAGGAAGCCGGAGAGGACGAAGAACAGGGTGAGGCCCTGGTTGCAAAGCGAAAAGAGAATTTCCAACGGCCCGGTCTGCACTTGGAATGAGGTCGTCAAAGCAAGGTGGTAAACCATCACCGATAGGGCCGCAATGCCTCGGAGGCCTTCGATTCCGGCAAGGCGACGACCCCACGATGGACGTACGGTAATGGTGTCCTGCACGGGCGGTTCCCCTCAAAAGGCGGCTGCGTGATCCTGTGGGAGCTTACAGGATTCACTCAGCTGTGGTTCACTCGAGCGGAATATTGCCGCGCAAAACAATCAGGTTCGGGCCGCCTCACTCAGTTCCCGGACCTGGGTTCTGCAGCCTGTCCTTGAGTGCCGCGGTATCCACGCCCAGGTTATGGAGCAGGACGGCGGCCGGATCCGGTTCGCGCCGCTCCAGCAGTGCGAGCAAGAGGTGCCGCGTGCTGATCCTGCGGGCCTTCTCCCGCGTGGTCAGCATCAGTGAGTCCTGAATGACTGAGCGGGCGGCCGAGGTGAAGGTAGTCCGGCTGCTTCCCTTCGGCGCATTCAGCGGGCCGAAGTCCCCCAGCGTCACGCCAACGGCTTCCAGCGCCTGCTGGTCGAGGGCATCGAGCTGGGCGCGGGCGGATTCGAGGTCCGTTTCCAACGTCCGGCAGCTCCCGGGGTCGTGAAGCAATCCCAGCAGCAAATGGTCCGTGCCGATTCTCCGGTCTCCACGGCGTTTGGCTTCCTCGGCGCCGGCATGGACAGCGGTCCTGGCTTCGCCGGCAAATCGTTCAAACATGGCAGACTCACTTTCCGTATTTGGCGTGGACCGACTGCTTGGAGACGCCCAAGGCATCACCTATTTGCTCCCAGGACCAACCGTGCTCCCGCGCGAGGGCCACGTTGGTGGCCTCCACCTTCTCAGCCAAGCGATGCAGGGCACCAACGGCGCGGAGCCCGATTGCCGGGTCCGTCGCCGGGATGTGGGAAGTCAGCTCATCACCATTCATGCTGTCAGTTTGAACTGACAGTGTGAGCCTGTCAATACAGACTGACAGAATCTTTCCGTCCGCGGATCGGCCTGACGCGCCGCCGCATGGCGATCCTGGGCCAACGGCTCAGGCCCACCAAGCCCTCGCATTCGAGGATGCCCCGGAGTCCATCGTCCAACAGCTCCGGGCCCAGTTCCTCGAAACCCAGCCTGCGATAGTAGGGCGCATTCCACGGAACATCCCGGAAAGTGGTCAGGGTCAGCCACTCCAAGCCCTCGGCCTGAGCCCACTTTTCGGCAACATCGAGCAGCTCGCTCCCGAGACCTTGCCGCGCATGCGACGGATGGACGCTCAATTGCTCCACGTGCGCATTGCCGTCGAGGTGCTCAATCAGAAGATAGGCCACGGGAACATCTGACGTGTCGGCAAAGACCAAGGCACCACCGCGCGCCTGGTAGAGAGCCATTTCCGTAACGGTCAATGGCTCGTCATCTGCGATGGCGTCCATTCCACAGGAGCGGAAGATCTCCCCCGCGGCGAACTCGATCCCCCGGAGCCGTTCCAGTTCGTCCGCGCGGGCCGTCCTGATCATGCGGCGGCACCGTTGCGGGCAAGGTATTCGTTGCGCTTTTCGATGAGGTTCCGCAGGTATCGCCCGAGGAAAGCCTTCTCCGCAATCCGGCCCACAACGCCGAAAGGCGCCGCGAACTCGACGCGATCGATCATGAGCGTACCGCCGTCGTCGGGAATGAACTCGTGCACGTGCCGGAAGAAGCGAAAGGGGCCACGCACTTGCTCGTCCGTAAACGATTCAGGGAATCGAAACCGGGTGATGCGGCTGCTCATTCGCAGAGGTACAGCGAAATGCCAGGCCTGCCAGGTGACCTCGTCGCCTTCCGAGAGCAGTCCGGACACGACGCCGGCAACCGCACGTTCCCGGGACTTGGCCATGGAGCCGACGTGCGCGTCGACATTGCGGGCGAGGTCGAAGAGCTCCCCCGGTTCCATCCCGATACGCGTGTGGCATGTGAACGACACAGTCATGCTTCGATCCTGCCATCGTTTCGAAACACCCGTCGACCCAACTAGCTCGCAGTTAATGCCGTTATGAGGGCTCAAAACGACATCTACTGCGAGTCAGTTGAGTGGCGACTAGTTGGAGGGGAAGTTGTACGAAGCTCCTGAGGCGTGGGTGGGTTCGGGCCAGCGGGAGGTGATGACCTTGCCGCGGGTGTAGAAGGACACGCCTTCGGGTCCGTAGATGTGCTTGTCCCCGAAGAGCGATGCCTTCCAGCCGCCGAAGGAGTAGTACGCCACCGGAACGGGCAGCGGCACATTGATGCCGATCATTCCAACGTCCACTGAACGTTGGAACTTCCTGGCGGACGCTCCCGAGGAGGTGAAGATCGCGGTGCCGTTGCCATAGGGATTGGCGTTGATGAGCCTGATGCCTTCATCCAGGTCCTCCACGCGCACAACCACCAGGACAGGCCCGAAGATCTCCTCCTGGTAAGCGCTCATTTCGGTCTTGACGTGGTCGATCACGGTGGGGCCAACCCAGAAGCCTTCCTCATGCCCGGGAACCACCAAGTCCCTGCCGTCCACGACCATCGCGGCGCCGGCCTGTTCTGCTTCTGTCACCGTCTTGACGATGAACTCACGGGATTCGGGGCTGATCACGGGACCCATGTCCGCGTCTGCGTCGGTGCCGTTCTTGACCTTGACGTCGAGGGCACGCTCTTCGACCTTCTTGACCAGCAGATCGGCGGCATCGCCGACGGCCACCGCAACAGAGATTGCCATGCACCGCTGACCGGCGGAACCGAACGCGGCTGCGGCCAGGTGGTCGGCGGCGTTGTCGAGGTCGGCGTCGGGCATGATGATTGCGTGGTTCTTCGCCCCGCCCAAAGCCTGGACCCGCTTGCCGTGCGCCGTCGCCACTTCAAGGATGTGCTTGGCAACGGGGGTGGAACCCACGAAGGAGATGGCGTCCACGTCCGGGTGCGTCAGGAGCCCGGAGATGACATCGCGGTCTCCGTGGAGGACCTGGAAGACGCCGTCCGGCAGCCCGGCGTCCTGGAACAGCTTGGCCAGCAGCATCGCGGCCGAAGGAACGCGGTGCGAAGGCTTGAGGATGAACGCGTTGCCTGTCGCGATCGCCATCGGCGCCATCCAGAGCGGCACCATGACCGGGAAGTTGAAGGGCGTAATGCCCGCGACGACGCCGACTGGCTCGCGGAAGGAGAAAACATCAATCCCGGTGGAGACCTGGTCCGAGTACTCACCCTTGAGCAACTGCGGGATGCCGCAAGCGAACTCGATAACCTCCAAGCCACGGCCGATCTCGCCCTTGGCGTCGTTGAGGACCTTGCCGTGTTCGGCGGTGATCAGGGCCGCGAGTTCGTCCACGTGGGAAGCGACGAGCTCGCGGAACTTGAACAGCACGGCAGTGCGCTTGGCCAGCGAAATGTCGCCCCAGCTTGCAGCAGCCTTCTTTGCGGCGGCGACGGTGGCGTCCAAATCAGCCAGGTTGGCCAGGCGAAGCTCGGCCGTCACGGCACCTGTGGCCGGGTTGTAGACGGGCTTGGTACCCGTTCCGCTGCCCGCAGTCTCGGCTCCGCTGATGAAGTGGTTGATGATGGTCATTACTGCTCCTGTAGTAGGTGGTGCTCCACGGCATGTACGTCGTTGACATCCCGCGGCAAGCCGGTGGCGAGTGATTCCTGGAGCGCCAGGCGGACGGCCAGGTTCTGTTCGGTCAATTCCCTCTGGACGAGTTCGGGTCCGGAGTTACGCACCCACGCACTGAACCGCTCGATTTCGGTCTTGAACGGGTCTTCCCCGATGTCGACAGACTCGCTCCGGCCATCGCGGAAGGACACGGTAACGCGGGCAATTTCGCCCGGATCTGGGTCGAAGGCCTTGTCCAGGGTGATGTGGCCTTTCGTGCCGATGATCTGGAACGTGTTGGTGCGCGGGCCTTCGAAGCCGCAGTCCAGTGTTCCCAGGACGTCCCCATAGTCCAGGATCGCGGCCATGGTCGTTTCCACCGGGTCCGTGCGGCTTGTGCCTTTGCCGTAGACGGTTTGCGGCGCGCGGCCCATGACCATGTTCATGATGTCGACGGCGTAGCATCCGACGTCGTTGAGCGCACCTCCGTCCATTCCCGGCTGGAGGCGGACCTCGCCTTCGCTTCGGTCCATGACGAAATGGAAGCGGGCGTGCATGGACACCAACTCGCCGATCTTGCCCGAGTCGATGAACTCACGGACCTTCTGGTGCTGGGGGTGGAAGCGGTACATGAACGCTTCCATCAGGTTCACCCCGTTGCGTTCGCAGGCTTCCAGCACCCGGCGGTAGTCGTGGGTGTTGGCGACGAGCGGCTTCTCGCAAAGGATGTCCTTTCCAGCCTCGGCGGCCGCAACAATCCAGTCGGCGTGCAGCGAGTTGGGGAAGGGCAGGTAGACGGCTTCGATGCTTGGATCGGCGAGCAATTCCTCGTGGGAAGAATAGGCGGCGGGGATACCGAAGCGCTCTGCGACTTCGGCGGCCTTTCCGTTCGGGCTGCTGATGGCCGACGCCACGGCGTTCCGGGCACGGCTCATGGCGGGCAGGAACCTGCCCTGGGCGATCCGTGCCGTGGTCAGCACTCCCCAGCGGACCGCGCTCATCGCTCGATTTCCGTTTCGAGTTGACGCAGGAAGGCCACGGACTGCCGGACATCCCGGACCGGGCCGTCGTCGGTGGGTTCGGTTTCGAGGATGGTGTCTTGCTCCATGGTGAACCAGCCTTCGTAGCCGGCATCCAGCAGGTCCCGGACGATTCCGGCAATGCCGACGTCGCCTTGACCCAGCGGTACGTACATCCCTGCCTTGACGCCGTCGGTGTACGAAATCTCCCCGGCCTGGACCCGCTGCGCGACGGCGGTTCGCACGTCCTTCAGGTGGGTGTGGCCGATGCGGGCAGCGTAGCCGCGGACGAGCAAGGCCGGATCGGTGCCGCCGATGAGCAGGTGGCCCGTGTCGAGGCACAGGTTTGCCGCGGTGTCGTTCAAAACCCGGTCAACATCCGAGGTGCTTTCGATCATGGTTCCCACGTGCGGGTGGACCACCGCCTGGATGCCTTTGTCAGCGGCGGCTTTGACCACGGCGTCGAGGTTCCTGCCGAACAGCTCCCAGCCTTCGGCGTCGAGCTCGTGGCGCTGGTCGTAGCCTGCGACGCCGGTCTCCGCGGCGAGGACCATGACGCTGGCCCCGGCTGCTTCGTACGCGTCCAGCTCAGCCGACACGACATCCAAGGGGTTCTTGGACGGATCGTGCAGGATGACTGGGAAGAATCCGCCGATGGCCTGGAGGTTGTGCCGCTTCAGCACCTCCGCGCGTTGGGTGGCCTGCTCGGGGAGGAAGCCGGCGGGGCCGAACTCGGTGGCGCTGATGCCCAGGGCGGTCATTTCGGACAAGACCCTGTCGGCCTCGAGCTGGTGGCCCCATCCGGGGACTTCACAGACGCCCCAGGAGATGGGTGCTGCGGCAAGGCGCTTGGTGATGGTGCTCAATCTGATCCTCCGTATACGTTTTGGTCCCAGTCGATGACCGAGCCTGTGACAACACCGCTCCTGTCGGAGAGGAGAAAGACAATGAATTCGGCGATCTCGTCCACTTGCCCGAGCTTTCCCATGGGGACGGATGCGTTGGCCTTTTCGAGCCAGTCCTCCCCTGCGCCGTGGAATTTCTTTTGGGTTTCGGCTTCCCCGTCCGTGGCGGTCCAGCCGATGTCCAGCCCGTTGATGCGGATCTTGTCCCAGCGGTGCGCATGCGCCGCATTGCGGGTCGCCCCGGCCAGGCCGGCCTTGGCGGCCACATACGGCGCCAAATACGGCTGCCCGCCAAGTTCAGCGATGGAGATGACGTTCACGATGCTTCCTGGCACACCCCTGCTACAAAGATGCTTGATGGTTTCGGCCATGATGAAGAACGGCGATTTCAGGTTCACCGCGATGTGCGCGTCAAAAAGCTCGGGCGTGGTGTCCAGCATGGTGCCGCGGGTGGTCAGGCCGGCCGCATTGACCGCGCAGTCGAGTTGCCCGAAGACGTTGATCGTCTCAAGCACCGAGTTCCGGGCCTGTTCGACGTCGGCGAGGTCGGTCTTGATGAACCGGGTCTCGACGCCGGAGGCTGTGAGCTCCGCGGCGAGCCGTTCACCTGAGTCCGCGTTCCGCCCGGTGACCGCGATGCCGGCCGCACCTTCGGCAGCTGCGCGTCGTGCGACGCCGGCCCCCAAACCTTGGGTACCTCCGCTGATGAGGATCACTTTGTCTTGGAGAAGTGGCATGGCTACGGGTGCCCGATCTTGACTGAGTTCTCGACCTTGACTGAGTTCTCGATCTTGACTGCGCGGCCCGAACGGGCGGACTCCTCGGCCGCGTTGGCCAGGGCTAGCGCCTGCAGGCCGTCGTCGAATCCCGGGCTGCAGGCAGTGCCCGAGCGGATGGCCTTGGCGAAACTGTCCAGCTCGTTCCGGTAGGCCTCGGCGTAACGCTCCAGGAAGAACGGCAGGTAGGCGTCCGCCTCTTCGGTGCCGGTAGCACCGTACTTGCGCACCGTCGTCGGGCTGACGTTGCCCGCGTTGAGCATCCCCTCGCTGCCGAACGCCTCCAGTCGCTGGTCGTAGCCGTAGGCGCTGTGGCGGGAGTTGGTGATGGTGACAAGTTCGCCGTCGCGTCCCCGGAGGGTGATGACCACGGAGTCGAAGTCACCGGCTTCCTCGATGTAGTCGCAGAACACGTTGGCACCGGCAGCGGAAACTTCGATGATGTCCGGCACGAAGAACCTGGCCATGTCCAGGTCGTGGATGCTCATGTCCCGGAAGATCCCTCCCGAGGTGGCGATGTAGGCGGCCGGGGCCGGCGCGGGGTCGCGGCTGATGATGGTCAGCTGTTCGAGGCGGCCGATCTCGCCCGCCACAACACGGCGGTGGATGGCCGCGAAGTTGGGATCGAAGCGCCTGTTGAACCCGAGCATAAGGGGAGTGTTGTTTCCCTTGATCACGTCGCGGCATGCGAGCGCACGGTCGATGTCGAGGTCGATTGGCTTCTCGCAGAGGGCCGCCACGCCTTGCGCCATGGCACGCGAGATCAGCTCGACGTGCGTGYTGGTGGGCGAGCCGATCACGACGGCGTCAAGGTCACCTTTCGCGAAGACCTCGTCGGCAGTCTCGACGGCGATGGCTCCGGTCCCCGCCGCCAACGTGCGGGCCCCTTCGATGAAGGGGTCGGCGATCCAGGCCAATTCCAGGTCCGGGTGGGCAGCGATGTTCCGGGCGTGGACTTGCCCGATACGGCCCGATCCGAACAGCGCGACTTTGAGGGGTCGATCAGTGGACATATGTGGGGTCCTTTCTAGCGGGTTGCCCGGAGAAGACCGGGGCCTTGGCTTGGTTCTGGAGAGTTGAAGGGGACATGCTCAACTGAGGGACCGGTCATGGCCCGGCCACCGCCGCGGGCGCGCGGCCGGCGAGGACGTCCACCGCACCCTGGGCGGCGTCCCTGACGGTGTGCGCCATGCCTTGACGTGTGAAGCCCATCAAGTGCGGAGTCAGGACCACGTTTTCGTGGTCGAACAGCGGGTGGTGCGCGGGTGGCTCGGGATCGTACACATCCAGGCCTAGACCGGACAGGTGTCCCGACTGCAGCGCCTCGTGGGCGGCGTCGAGGTCGATGAGGCCTCCACGGCTGCAGTTGATGAGGACCGCTCCGGGCCTCATGGCTTTGAGGCGGTCCGCGTTGATGAGGTTCTGGTTTTCGGGTGTCAGGGGCACGTGGAGGGTAGTGAAGTCACTGCCCTCAAGGAGCTCCTCTACGGTGTCGCACCGGATTTCCGGGGGAACCTCCGCGAACGGATCATAGGCGAGGACCTTGAGCTCGAAGGCTTCGGCGATCCGCGCCACCCGGCGGCCAATGCGGCCGTATCCGATGATGCCGAGCGTGAATCCCTCGAGGTCTCCGACGCCGACGGCGGCCCGCTGCTCCCAGCGTCCCTCACGGACCAGCGCGGTCAGCGGAGAGAGCTTCTTGACCAGGGCGAGCAAGTGGGCGAACACGCCTTCGGCCACCGAGGCGGTGTTGCTCCCGGGCGTGATGACCACCGGAATTCCCCGTCGATTGGCCTCGGCGACGTCCACGAGCTCGGTTCCGACGCCGGTCCGGGCGATGACTTTGAGCGCCGGCATGCGGTCCAACAGTTCCCGGTCCACGCGGTAGGCGGCCCTGACAATTGCTGCATCGGCGTTGGCCAGGTCCTCGTCGGTGGGGTCCTGAATGAGTCGCTGGTGTTCAGAGAGGAGCGGTTCCACCAGGTCGGGTTCAACGCTGCCGAGAGCGACGAAGATTTGGGGTGTGGTTATGGAAGCCATCGTCATCCTTGAAGATGTGGAGGTATGGGGCTGCGCCGAAAACGGCGTAGTTACGAGGTGTTAGAGGCCTCGGTTTTAAAGGCCCAGGAGGCTGGACTTCCGCACGACCAAGTGGGGCGTGACGGAATGGTGGACGAAGCCGCTGCCTTCACCATGGATGCGTTCCAGGAGGGTCTTGGCCCCTGTGACGCCAATGGTGGAGCTGTCCGGGTCAACGGTGGTCAGTCCCAGGCGCGGCATTGCACCGAGCGCGATGTTGTCATAACCGGTGACGGCTATTTCGACGCCGCGTTCATCGGCAGCGGTCATGGCACCAAAAGCGGCGAGGTCATTGATGCAGGCCAGCGCCGTGGGGCGCTGGTGCGTGGAGCGGGAACCAAGCGCCCTTTGGGCGGCAACATAGCCGGACTCCTGGAAGAAGTCGGCGTCGACCACGCGGATATAACGGGCCAGACCGTGCTCTTCCATTGCCGCCGAATACCCGTCCACGCGTTCGCGGCCAACCGAGCCACCCAGGCCGCCAAGGTGCACGATGTTCTCGTGTCCCTGGGCGATCAGGTGCTCAACAACCATGGACATGCCGAGGGCATCGTCGCTCCGCACGATATCGGCGGTATCGATGTAGTCCGGTCCGCCACCTGCAAAGACCACAGCCCCGCCGGAAACGGCACGGCTGAACGGTGCTTTGTCAGGCACGGTTCCGACGACGAGCAGGCCCGCGACCCGCAAGTCCCGGAAGGCCTGGAGGATGGACTGGTCCACTCCCCTGCCCGCCGCGGTGACCGCACTGAAGAGGACGGTGTGCCCGGCCTCTTCAAGTACGGTCCGTGCGGCGTCTGCGACGTCAAAGGCCCACGGGTTGTGCATGTCGCTGACCAGCACACCGATGGTTCCGCTGTCCCGTGTTGCCAGGGACCGGGCTGCGAGGTTCAACTCGAAGCCCATCTCTTCAACAGCCTTGAGCACCCGCTGGCGGCGTTCGTCGCTGACGCGCGGTGAGTCGCGCAGCACGAGGGAGACCAAGGACTTGGAAACGCCGGCGCGTTCTGCCACGTCCATGATCGTCGGCCGCCGGGCGGATGGAGGTGCCATGGTTATGCCCGCGCTGCCGTGGTGCCGTGGATTTCCTCGATCTTCTGCCATTGACCTGACAGCGAGGACGCTTCGGCGGCGCTGACAATGGCAGCGGCCGATGCGGCGTCGTGGATGTTGGAGTTTTCCTGTGCTCCTCCAGTGACGGCGACCAGGAACTTCTTGGCTTCGATGACCTTGAGGTCGTCAAAACCCATGCTGTTGCCGGGCCCGGGCTGGAAGTGAGCGTAATCGCCGTGACGGGGACTGGCGTTGACCGTGGTGTAGCCTTGCTCGTCGTTGTTGCGGCCCAGGCAGACCTTGAGTTCGTTCATGCGCTCGAAGTCCCATTTGAGCGAGCCTTCGGTCCCGTAGACTTCGATCTGGTAACCGCATTCGGGTCCAACGGCAACGCGCGAGGATTCGATGGTGCCGACGGCGCCTGCCCCGCGGGCGGACGGGCCGAAGCGGACCAGCGCTGCAGCGTAATCCTCATTCTCGACCTCTCCCATTTCACCGTTTTCGATCACCGCGAAGTGCGTCCCTGACCCCATCGCCAGCTTGGGGCGCTGCGTGTAGACCGTGCTTGTGAGCGCGGTTACCTCGGCGATGGGCCCAACTACATATTGGCACAGGTCGGTTGCGTGGCTGAACAAGTCCGCCAGCACGCCGGTGCCGGCGAGTTTCCGGTCAAAGCGCCAGGACAAAGCGCCGTTGGGCTCGGAAGCGTATCCGGAGAAGAACACTGCGCGGACGTTCGTGATGCGCCCAAGGCGCCCGTCCGCGATGAGCTTCCTGGCGTGCTCCACGGCCGGGGCGTGGCGGTAGTTGTAGCCGATGGAGGTCACGACGCCGGCCTCCACGGCGGCTTCCTGCACGGCTACGGTTTCTTCGTAGCCGCGTCCAACAGGCTTTTCGATCCAGAAGTGCTTGCCGGCTTTGGCAGCCGCGATGCCGATTTCGGCATGCAGGAAGTTGGGGGCGCAGATGGAAACGACATCGACGTCCGGGTGGTTCAGGACATCGTGGTAGTCGGTGGTTCCTTCCGCGAAGCCGAGGACATCGCGGGCGTAGTCCACCCGGTCCGGCGCTGTGTCCGCCGCGATGACGAGCTTGGTGGTCAAGCCAAGCTCGGGGTAGGCGTAGGGGACCGTCTGGTAGGCGCGCGAGTGGAGCTTTCCCATCCATCCGACGCTGATAAGGCCTACACCGACTGTGCGGGATTCTGGGCTCACGTTCATGCCTTTCTCGTTGAAAATTCTTGTCAGTTGCGGGCTGTGTCGAAGGCGTCCCGGAACGCCGCCGCCATGATGGTGGAGTCCGAGCCGATGGCCACGAACCGGAAGCCTTGGCGGACGTACTTGGCCGCCGCCATGCCGTCCACCGCGAGGATGCCGGCAGCTTTGTTGTGCAGTTGCGCGGCCGCGACTACCCGCTGGAGTGCCTCTTGGAAGACATTGCTGTCCAGTTGCATCGGGACACCCAAAGCGAAGGACATGTCCATCGGTCCGACGAAAAGGACATCCACGCCGTCCTGCGCCGCGATCTCCTCCACGTTCTCCAGTGCGTCCAGGGTTTCGATCTGGACGATTCCCACGGCTGATTGCTGGTCTGCGGTCAGCGGAGCCCGGTCCATGCCCCAGCGGCACGCGCGGTTGTACGTTGCCACGCCGCGGTCGCCGTACGGCGGATACAGCATGTGCTTCACGGTTTGGCCGGCTTCCTCCACCGAATTCAGGCGGGGCACCATGATGCCTGCCGCGCCTTGGTCCAGGACCCGGCCGATGCGTATCCGTTCTCCGCTCTCCACTCGAACAAGGGTGGGGACGCCGTAGCTTGCGGCCGCAAGGACACCGTCGCGGACCGCATCCTCACCGCCGGAACCGTGCTCAAGATCGACGAGCACCCAGTCCGCGCCGGCAGCGGCGCACACTTCCACCGCGGTTGCGGATGCCATGCCAACAAAGGTTCCCAGGGTCACCTCTCCGGCCGCCAAGCGGCGCCGCAGCCGGCCGCCGTCGAGCGGTCCGCCGTCGTAGTTGCGGCCACCCGAGTCGCTCATCCGAACCACCGCTGGCGGCTCTTTGCCTTCTCGTAGTCCGAGCGCAATGAACGGACCCATTCCTGTCCGGACACTTCCGCGGGAGCTACGTCCCACCAGACGTCGCCGCCAGGCAGGTCCACGTGGGGAACAGTGGGCACCACGATCACGA
The DNA here is from genome assembly GCF_052115325.1 of Arthrobacter sp. 2RAF22. Classification (NCBI taxonomy): domain Bacteria; kingdom Bacillati; phylum Actinomycetota; class Actinomycetes; order Micrococcales; family Micrococcaceae; genus Arthrobacter; species Arthrobacter sp. 2RAF22. The sequence continues at coordinate 106,310 of NZ_JBFRGL010000012.1, forward strand.
CGGGTCCTTGGGTATCGCGCGTGGAGGCCAGCGCTTCCCGGACCTCTGCCGCCGTGGTGGCCCGGATGGCGAGGGCACCCAGGCCTTCCGCGATCTGCCGGAGGTCCACCTTGAGGTAGTCGCCGTCCAGCCGCGCATTGGGGGCGTCGTCGACGGCGACGCTGCCACCGGTGGTGCGGTAGCGGAACTCGTTGCCGAATTCGCGTCCCATGCGGTTCATTTGCAGGCGGTGGATGACCTGGTAGCCGTGGTTCTCGGAGACGACAACCGTGACGTTGAGGCCTTCCTGGGCCGCGGTGAGGATTTCCGTGGGTGCCATGAGGAACGTGCCATCACCGATGAAGGTGACCACCCGGTTGTCGTTGTTGCCCTCGGCCAGGCGGACGCCCATGCCGGCTGCGATTTCGTAACCCATGCAAGAGAAACCGAATTCCAGGTGGCAATTGCGGTTGCCCGTGGCATCCCAGACTTTTTGCAGGTCACCGGGAGGTCCTCCTGCTGCGGCGATGATGGTGTCGCCGGAGCGGGCGTGCTCCTGCATCAGTCCGATCAGCTGCGGTTGGGTCAGGACGGCTCCGGTGACCGGCGCGTCCGGGTGGTCTTCCGGGCGGTAGGCAGTGTCGGCGTCGAGCCATTGGGACCGGATGGGCGCCCACTTCGCCTTCTCGGAATGGACTGTTTCCTGCCAGCTTTCAGCGGTGCTGTGGCCCTCCAGTGCCCGGGCAAGTGCCTCCAGGCCCAAGCGGGCGTCCGCGAGGATGCCGGTGGCGCCTTGCTTGCGGGTATCGGTGTCCACGATGTTCAAGGACGCGAATCGGACGTCCGGGTTTTCGAAGATCGATTGGGAGCCGGTAGCGAAATCGGTGAGGCGCGTGCCGACGCTGAGGACCAGGTCGGCTTGCTTGACCAGGGTGTTGGACGCGAAGTTGCCCTCGAGCCCGACGCCGCCCACTTGCCACCATTCGTCCTTGGTCACGGCGCCCTTGCCGCCGAAGGTCTCGACGACGGGAATTCCGACCTGGCCTGCCAGCGCCTCGAGCGCCGCGTGGGCGTCGGAGTAGTGGATGCCGCCGCCGGCGATAATCACGGGACGCTCGGCCGAACGGATGAGCCGGGCGACGTCGTCGACCTCTTCCAGGTCCGGAAGCGGACGCCGGATCTTCCAATCGCGCGGCTCGAAGAATTCTGCCGGGAAGTCGTAGGCGTGCGACTGCACGTCCTGGGGCAGCGAAATGACCACGGCTCCCGTATCCGTGGGGCTCGTGAGCACGCGCATTGCCTGCGGAAGGGCGGTCAGGAGCTGCTCCGGGCGGTTGATCCTGTCGAAGAAGCGCGATACGGGGCGGAACGCATCGTTGACCGTGGCATCTGCCTCGGTGGGGTGCTCCAGTTGCTGCAACACAGGGCCCTGGTGCCGCGTGGCGTAGGTGTCACCGGGCAGGAGCAGGAGCGGGACCCTGTTGACCGTTGCCAGGCCGGCGGCGGTCACGAGGTTGAGCGCGCCCGGGCCGATGGACGCCGTGACGGCGAGGACTGCCTGCCGGCGGCTCGCCTTGGCATATGCGGTGGAGATATGCGCCAGGTACTGCTCGTGCCGGCCTTGGATGAAGGGCATGTCGTCGGCCAGTTCGTCCAGTGCCTGGCCGAGGCCTGCCACGTTGCCGTGGCCGAAGATGCCTAGGGCGGCGGGGACCAAGCGGCGGCGGACGCCGTCGGCGAGCGAATACTGTGCCGAGAGGTACTTGATGACCGCTTGGGCCGTGGTGAGCCTGATGGTCTGCGATGGTGTGGTGGTCATTGCCTTATTCCCGTTGTCGTCGTTACCAGGGGCGCCCGTGCAGGACGACCGTCTTCTCTTCGGTCATTTCCTGGACAGCAGAGCGGACGCCTTCCTTGCCGATTCCGCTGCCTTTCAAGCCGCCGTAGGGCATGAGGTCGGCCCGCCACAGCGGCGACCAGTTGATGTGGATGTTGCCGGCGTCGATCTGCCGCATGGCCTGTACCGCACCGGCGACGTCGCTCGTGAAGATTCCCGCGCCGAGTCCGTACTCGTTGTCGTTGGCCATCGCGATGGCGCTTTCCATGTCCGGCGCGGAGGAGACCGCGACGGCGGGCCCGAACAGTTCGTTCCGGCTCAGCGGCGACCGGGGGTCGACGCCGGCAACGACGGCGGGAGTCACCACGGCGCCGTCACGGTCACCGCCGGTGAGGACACGGGCGCCGGAATGGCGGGCCTCGAGGATCGAGGTGTGGACGCGTGAGGCTTCCTCTTCGGAGATCAGCGAGCCAAGGCGCGTATCCTCTTCCTTGGGGTTGCCCACGGCGATCGCTTCGACCTTCGGGACCAGCGCGTCCAGGAAGTCTTTCTCGACGCGGCGGTCAACGATGACCCGCTGCACCGAAATGCACACCTGGCCTGCGTTGACGTAGCCGCCAGCCGCCACCGCAGTGGAGGCGAGTTCGAGGTCGGCGTCCGGCAGGATGATCACCGGGCACGAAGCACCCAACTCAAGGGACAGCTTCTTCACGCCCGCGATCGAGCTGATGCGCGTTCCGATGCTGGTGGAGCCTGTGAAGGACACCTTGCGGACCCGCGGGTCCGTCACAAGCACGTCGCCCAGGGAGCTGCCGGGCCCGGTGATCACGGACAGCGCGTCGGGCGGCAGGCCGGCGTCGACGAAGCACTGCGCCAGCTTCAGCGCCGTCAGCGGCGTTGCGCGGGCCGGTTTAAGGACGACGGCGTTACCGGCTGCCAGCGCGGGTGCAATTTTGTGCAACACCAGCAGGGCCGGGTAGTTGAACGGCGTGATGGCGACGACGATGCCCACAGGCTGCCGCAACGTGAAGCCGATCTTGTCCAAACCCGTCCCGGCGTTTGCGTCCAAAGGAAGCGTGGAGCCGTACAGCTGGCTCCCTTCGTAGGCGGCGAGGCGGATGATGTTCCCGGAGCGACTGGCCTCGCCCCGGGCTTCCGTGATGGGCTTGCCGGATTCGGCGCTAATAGTCTGGGCAATGTCCTCGGCACGTTCATCCGCCAGGGCGGCCGCGCGCAGGAGGATATCGACACGCACGTGGGCCGGTGTTGTCCTTTGCAGGTGGGCGCCGATTTCGGCACGGTCAAGGGCGGCTTGGGCGTCCTGGACCGTCGCAACGGGGACTGTGTCGATCGTCCGGCCGTCGTAGGGCGAGCGGACTTCCTCGGTCCTTCCGTCGGCGGCGCCGCGCCAGTTTCCGGCTATTAGCATTTCCATGGTTGCTCCATCAGGTTGTAAACGTTCGCGCTTAGTGGCGCTTGGTGTTGCTCTCGTATGCCGCGTCGGCGACTTCGGCGACTTCGGCTTGGACTTCCTTGAGGGCTTGGGTGTGTCCGCCGAGTTGTTCGAGTTCGTGGGCGAGTTCGGCCAGTTCCGCGCCGCCGGCCATCTGGGCGGTGAGTTCGTCCAGGGTGATGTCCTTCTTGTCGTAGTAGCCGATGGCTTCACGCCCAGCGCGGCGGTGGGTTCGTCCAGGATCAGCACCTTCGCCCCGAAGTACACGGCCCTCGCGATCGCCACGCACTGGCGTTCACCGCCGGAGAGCTGGCCGATGGGCTGTTCCACATCGCGCAGGTCGATCCCCATCTGGGCCAGTTCCTTGAGCGTGATGTCCTTCATTTTCTGGACATCCATGGACTTGAACGGGCCCCAGCCGGTGGTCAGTTCCGAGCCGAGGAAGAAGTTCCGCCAGATCGGCATCAACGGCACCACGGCCAGGTCCTGGTAGACCGTGGCGATGCCGGCGTCCAGGGCGTCGCGGGGGGAGTTGAACTTCCGCTCCTCCCCCATGATCTTCAGCACCCCGGCGTCGTGCTGGTGGAGGCCGGCGATGATCTTGATCAGCGTGGACTTGCCCGCGCCGTTGTCCCCCAGCACGCAGGTGACCCGGCCGTTGTCCACGGCCATGGTCACGTCCCGCAGGGCGATGATGTTCCCGTAGTGCTTGCCCACCGCGTCCAGGGAGAGCAGGTGCACGGGRGTGTGGGTCAGCGGGTCCTTCTCATCCTTGAGCAGGGTCTGCTGGTCGATCTGTTTGGCATTCATTCTCTTGCGCCCCTTCTACTTGAGCTCTGCGCGGCGTTTGACGATGAGGTTCACGATGGTGGCCAGCAGCAGCATCAGGCCCAGGAAGAACTTGAACCAGTCCGGGTTCCACTGSGCGTACACGATGCCCTTGTTCGCCATCCCGAAGATGAACGCACCGATCGCCCCGCCCACCGCGGAACCGTACCCGCCGGTGAGCAGGCAGCCGCCGATCACCGCGGCAATGATGTACAGGAACTCGTTGCCCACGCCCTCACCGGACTGCACCGCGTCGAACGCGAAGAGGTTGTGCATGCCCAGGACCCAGCCGCAGAACCCCACCGCCATGAACAAGCCGATCTTGGTCTTGGTCACCGGGACACCCACCGCACGGGCAGCGTTCGCGTCCCCGCCGGCGGCGAAGATCCAGTTGCCCACCTTCGTGCGCAGCAGCACCCAGGACGCGATCGCGACCAGGATGATCCAGAAGAACACCGTGATCTTCACCTCGACCCCGCCGATGCTGACCGACGACGCGAACACCGCATGCGCCGACTCGAACCCGTCCAGCTTGGAAATCGACGGCGAGGACACGGACCCGCCAATCAGCCGGGTCAGGGCCAGGTTCAGGCCCGTGAGCATCAGGAACGTCGCGAGCGTCACGATGAAGGACGGCAGCTTCGTCTTGACCAGGATCCAGCCGTTGATGAA